>JAJZOA010000048.1 GCA_021852225.1 Planctomycetota bacterium | reverse complement strand
GCTACATTCGCTTTCACCGGTGGATATTCGCGCACTGTTACAATATACCCATACCCTGCATATGCAGGCGATGATGATGCCCATTGTCCTGCTGGATCATGCCACCGGCTCGGAATGGCGCGGTGCGATTACCCCAAAAAGCTGGCCAATCTGGTTTGCCGGATACAGGCGTTATATTGTGCGAACCGCACGATGGGCACAGGCCGGCCACGTGAAGATTTTTTCGGTGGGAAGCGAATTGCTTACCAGCGAAAGTCATCAGCGGCAATGGCTGCGGATTGTGGCTGCGGTGCGGCGCGTATTTCACGGTAAATTAACCTACAGTTCCAACTGGGACCATTACGGATCTGTCAAAATATGGAAGGAATTAGATTATATCGGCATGAATTCGTATTACGATCTGGGGCGAAACCCGCATACACCGGTGGGTGAAATTATGGCGACCTGGCGGCCGATTCAGCGGAATCTGCTGGCGTACGCCCGCAGAATGCGCAAGCCTCTGCTGATTACCGAGACCGGGTGGGATAACTTACAGAATACTCTAGAAAAACCCTGGGACTATGTTGGTACCGGGCGGATTGAACCGGGTGTGCAGGCGCGCGCCTATGAGGCATATATTCGCGTCTGGCGGCATCAGCCACCGGGTCTGTTCGCGGGTGTTTTCTTCTGGGAATGGTGGCCCGGCACGCGGCCGACGCACTATGGGGCCTATTCGCTTCAGGGCGAACCGGTACTGCCGCTGGTGAAACATTGGATTAGCGGCCGTTAGGCGGACAGGAAAGCCGTGTGTGCAACTGGAGCACTGTCGCAGCGGAAAATTAAGGTTATATTCAAGCTGGCTTGAAAGGAATTTTCAGTGACATTAAAGCGGACGGATTATTGTGGAAAATTGCGGAACACGGATAAAGGCCGCGCAGTCACCGTGGCGGGCTGGGTGCAGTCGTACCGTGACCATGGCGGCGTGGTGTTTATTGATTTGCGCGATCGCCAAGGCATTGTCCAGGTGGTGTTTCATCCGGATCAGGCCGAAAGTTACGCCATCGGACGGCAGCTTCGGCATGAAGATGTTCTTCTGGTACAGGGAGAAGTACTGCTGCGCGGTACCGGCGCGGTGAATCCGAAAATTCCAACCGGTGAAATTGAAATTGCCGCTCGGCAGGTGCATCTGGCCAATAAGGCTGAATCACTCCCATTTGCACCAGGACAGCATGAAAGCGTGAACGAAGACACGCGGCTTAAATACCGCTACCTGGACCTGCGTGGCCGGGCGATGGCGGAAGCACTGACGGTGCGCCACCGGGTTACAAAAATCATGCGTGACTATTGTGATGAACATGGCTTTCTGGAAATTGAAACGCCGATGCTTTACAAAAGTACGCCCGAAGGTGCCAGGGAATTTCTGGTGCCTTCCCGTAACAGTCCAGGCTCTTTTTATGCCCTTCCACAAAGCCCTCAGCTCTTCAAGCAGGTGCTGATGGTCGCCGGAATAGACCGTTATATGCAGATTGCCCGCTGTTTTCGCGATGAAGACCTGCGCGCCGACCGCCAGCCGGAATTTACCCAACTGGATATGGAATTAAGCTTTGTGGACCGGGAGGACGTCATTGATCTCATCACCGGTTTGCTGGTCCGGCTGTGGAAACAAGTGCTCGGGATCGACCTGCCGGCGACGTTTCCGCGCATGAGTTGGCGGGAGGCGATGGATCGCTTTGGCATAGACCGGCCGGACACGCGCTATGGACTGGAACTGGTGGACATAAGCGATATCGCCGCCCAGACCGGCTTTGCGGTGTTCAAATCGGCGGTCGCCGATGGCGGCCGGGTGAAGATGCTGTGTGTGCCAGGCGGTGCGGCACTGACCCGCAAACAGTTGGACACGCTGACTGATGACGCAAAAAAATTCGGCGCCAAAGGGCTGGCCTGGGCCAAGCTTGGCGGCGAAGCGGGGGCCGGCGCAATGGGGGGGCCAATTGCCAAGTTCGTCGCGGCGGAGCATCAGGCCGAAATTCGGAAATTGACCGGTGCCCAGGATGGCGATCTGTTGCTCGCTGTGGCCGATAAACAGGAAATCTGCTGGCGTGTGCTCGGCGAAGTTCGCCAGATTCTGGCTCGTCAATTGAATTTAATCCCTGCCGACAAACACAACTTCCTTTGGGTTGTGGATTTTCCGAGTTTTGAACGCGACGCGGTGGCCGGGCGGCTGATCGCCCGCCATCATCCGTTTACTGCGCCGCTTGATGAAGATATCGGGATGCTGGATTCAAATCCCGAGCACGTGCGGGCCAAAGCTTATGATATTGTCCTGAATGGTATCGAAATTGGAGGCGGATCAATTCGTATTCATCAGCGAGATCTTCAGTCCAAGGTGTTTTCAATGCTGGGTATCAGCCCGGAAGAGGCGGAAAGGAAATTCGCCTTTCTGCTTGATGCCTTGCGTTTTGGTGCCCCACCCCATGGTGGTATCGCGCTGGGGCTTGACCGGCTGATTATGCTCATGCTGAACCGGCAAAGCATTCGCGATGTCATTGCGTTTCCGAAAACGCAAAGCGGCGGCGACCTGATGACAGGTGCCCCTAGTGCCGCCGATACCCGACAACTCCTTGAATTGGGAATTGCGGTTTTGCCATCGGCCCGTACGGTCAAGGCGTAATGGGTGAGGCATTCTGATTTGCGGCCGAATCGCGAAAAATTCCCGATGGAAAGGAATGTTACAGGATAAATTAAACCTTAAAGGTTGACAGAATCATGCCTTATGCGGTGAAGTAGGGTCAAGGCGGAAGGGAGTTTGCGCAGTCGGGCCACTAAAATGACCGACGGTGCTAACAAGTGGATTGCGGCCTGATGAATTTGTTGCCAAGTCCCGTCATGGCAGGGTGACCGGATTTTATGGAAATGCGACGTTATGCTTACCAAGCCCCGAACTAAAACCGTTATTACCATGGGACCCGCATGTGCTGATCCGGCGGTATTCGCCCAACTCGTGCATGAGGGGGTTTCCGTGGTGCGTCTGAATTTTTCACATGGCGACCTGGTTCAGCGACAACAGTTTCTTCAGACTGCCCGATCGGCCATCGATGCGCCGCCCATGGCAATTCTGGGGGACGTCTGCGGTCCAAAGATTCGCCTGGGCAAAGTGGTGGAGGGCGGAATGCGCGTCGCCGCCGGTGATGAAATATCCATTGTTCGCGAGCCGGTCCTGGGACGGGACAATGTGGTAAGTTCCAATTACGCCTGTCTGGTGGATGACGTGCAGTTGGATCAGAAAATTCTTATTGACGATGGCATGATCCGCTGCGTAGTGATTGACAAGAAATCGGATATGCTTCGGTGCCGCATCACTACAGGCGGACTGATTCAGTCCAACAAGGGCCTTAACCTGCCGCATACGCGCTTGTCTATTCCCAGTATCACGGAAAAAGACTGGAAGGATATCGACTGGGCGATTGCCAATAAACTCGATTATCTGGCGCTTTCCTTTGTGCGCACCAGCGAAGATGTGCAGACCGTGCGGCGGTACCTGGATCGCCAGCACAGCGACATGGATATTATTTCAAAAATTGAAATGCCACAGGCGGTGGACGAAATATCAGCCATTGTGGAGGTTTCCGACGGAGTGCTGGTGGCCCGCGGTGACATGGGCGTGGAAATGGAATTAACGGCCGTCCCGTTTATTCAGAAGGCGATTATTGCGGCCGCGCATGAGGCGGGCAAACCTGTGATTGTCGCCACGCAGATGCTTCAGTCCATGATTGATAATCCAACTCCAACGCGCGCGGAGGTTTCCGATGTGGCCAACGCCATTCTCGATGGTGCCGATGCGGTCATGCTTTCCGGCGAAACCGCGGTCGGAAAATATCCACGGGAAGCCGTGGCCGCGCTTAATGACATTGCCCGCAAGGCTGAACAGTACATTGTCGCCAAGGGAATCGAAACGCGCCCCCCCAAGCTGCTGCAAATGAGCTTTCACCGGACTGCTGCGATCGCCCATGGCGCGCTGGCTATTGCCAAGGATGTCAATGCCCGGCTGGTCGTGGTTTGGTCGCAGGCGGGCGGGTCGGCTCGCTATTTATCAAAGAACAGGTTTCCGGTTCCTATTCTGGCGCTTTCCACCGATCCGGCTGCGGTGCGGCGAATGGCGCTTTATTTTGGTGTCACGCCAATGTGCGCGGAAATTCCCAAACACTTTGACGACCTGCCCGCAATGGTGGATGATTTACTCCGCCGCATGGGCTGGGCGCAGACCGGTGACCGCGTCGTCATTGCCGCCGGCGCTCCACTAGGCACTGCCGGCGCAACCAACAGCCTCGGTGTGCATACCATTGGCGCTCGCGGCAGTTGAAGCCTGGCTTCTATGTCGGCAATCTGTATTTTGCCCGGTAAGGCGGAAAGATAGTGACGCAATGATTCTGCGCAGCATGATGATTATTTTTGCAGTTCTTGGCCTGCTGATTCCGGCGGGTTGCGGCTCGCGGTACGATTATCCGATAGCCACTTACGGGTGGGCTTCGCCAGATTATTCCGTCGTGTTTGGTCAGTTGGAACCGTCCCCCGGTAACCCGGGCGAATGGATCATTCTGTTTGGAACGCGCAATGGAAACAATGCCTATGGCGGAAGATTTGTGCTCCGGCCTGCAAGCCTTTTGCGCGGCTATTCGGCTGGAGATCATGTGGAAATTACCGGGCATCCGGATTTAAACACGAAAAGCCCCGATATGAATGGCACTTTTTATCAGATGTCCGGAATCAGCCTGTGGGTGAATGTGGGGCGGCCAAGCTATCTGACCCGCTGATTCGCTTCGCGGAATCGAAAGAAATACATGGAAAGAATGTTGCATAAAAATCCGCGCAACCGGCAAATTCCCTGGGTGACCGTGGCGATCTGGGGCGCTGTGATGGTGATGGCTCTGGTGGTGGGCATTCAGGCCTGGCACAAAGAGGTCAAAGACCTGGCCTTGGCCAATCCGCTGGATATTAATGACTTTAACCGCTGGCTCCGAATGCTGCCGGGGTTTCTGCATCATCATGCGAATTTTAAAAACGATCTTTGGCCAATGCCGCCCTTCACAATTGTGCTTTTTTCCCCATTTTCGCTCCTGTCTTTTCCCGCCGCGCAGTTCGCATGGGCATTTTTCAAACCTGTGCTGCTGGCCATCATTTTTTATAGCGCGCTGGATATTGTTCGTAAAAGCGCGGTGCCCATTGCGGTTGTGCCCATGACGCTGCTGCTGGCCGTCTGGTTCTGGCCCGTGATTGGTGACATGCAGGAAGGGCAGGTCAATCTGCTTATGCTCACGCCCATGGCGGTGGGGCTTTGGCTGGCGCAAAAGGAGACGGTAAAGGCGGACTGGCTCGCCGGTCTGATGCTGGCTATGGCTGTCGCGATTAAAGTCACGCCGATCATATTCATCGTGTATTTTCTATGGCGGCGGCGCTGGCGCGTGGCGGCGGCTATGGCGCTGGGAATACCGTTTTGGCTGTTTGTTCCGCTGGCGGTTTGCTTCGGGCCGGCGCAATCCATGCTCTGGAATCATCAGTATTTTGACATCATGATTCGGCCCTATATCCTCCATAGCGCCGTCAAGGTACCCTCGGGTGAATCAATTCCAAGTTTTCTGCTGCGGCTGCTGGCCCATGTTCCCGCGTTTGTGGCGTATCCGCACGGACATGCCAGAAATTATTATGTGAATCTTTTTGATCTGTCACCAGCCAGCGCGCAGCGCGTGATCCGCTTTGTGCTGGTCGGGATTGGATGCGTAGGACTCGTCTGGATGCGGCGCAAATTGCCGACGCTCCGTTGCCGTCGCTATGTTCTGGAAATCGGTGCCGTGGCGGCATTTATGCTTTGGGCGGAGGAGTGGAGCTGGGTTCCGCATTATGTTACGCTGATATTCACGCTCATGGCTGCGGCCATGGTGGCCAGCGACCGCGAAGCGCCGCGCATTGGACGCATTCTGTCCATGATGGCCCTGGCAGTGGCCGCCGTGCTGATGATGCTGACATCCGATCTGATAAAAATATTCGGTCCCCATGCGGCCAATTACGGTCGCACGCTGGACCCGGCCTTATTCGCTGGTTTTGCGCTGGTGCTGGCGTTTATGGCATCCGGATATTCGCGCCGCATCGCCTATTCGCCGCCGGAGGTCATCGGGGCCGCAGAAGATGCCGGCCAAATCGGCGGGCGGTTGCATGAATCAGGCGACTGATTTTTGCAGCACCAGGTCATCCCGATGCACGACTTCGTCATACCATGTCGGGGTTCCCAACAGACGCGAAAATTCCCGGGATTTGTGACCGCGTATAAGTTCCACATCAGCCCGGCTGTAATTCGTCAGACCGATTGCCAGTCGCTGTCCCTGCTGATCCAAAATAGCGACCGGGTCGCCGCGGGAAAAATCCCCTTCGCTTGAAACGATGCCCCCGGCCAGCAGCGATTTGTTGTTGCACAGTGCTTTGGCCGCACCGGCATCCACAATCAGTGAACCGCGCGGCCGGGCGGTCAGACCAATCCAGCGGCTACGCGCGGAAAGTTTGCGTTTTCCAGGTAACAGCAGTGTACCGAGTTCCTCGCCTGCCAGCAGTTTGCCCACAATGCCCGGCGTTTTGCCGTTGGCGATAATGACCGGCTCGCCCGCGGTCTGAACCGTGCCGGCCGCAAAAAGTTTTCCACCCATGCCGCCGGATCCGCGGCTGCTTTTTTCAGGCCGGACCATTCCGGTAACAGATTCATCCACATCTTCAATAATTCCCCGCACATCGCCATTGGCGTCCAGCAGGCCATCCACCACGGAAAGCAAAATCAGCAGATCGGCGCGCAGGAGATTTGTCACTTGTGCGGCGATCATATCATTGTCGCCAAAACGGATTTCATCGACCGCAACGGCGTCGTTTTCATTGATGATCGGAATCCCGCGGGATTGATGCAGCGCGGTAATGCAATTACGCAGATTCAGATAGCGCAGGCGGTCTTCGAAATCTTGCCGGGTTACCAGAATTTGCCCGGCACATAGGCCGTGTGGCCGCAGGGCATTGGCAAAGTGATTCATAAGAAGGCTTTGCCCGATTGCCGCGGCGGCCTGCAGCATCGGCAAATCTTTGGGGCGGACGGACAGATTCATTTCCGTCATGCCCGCACCGATCGCGCCGCTGGAAACCAGAGTGATTCGCAGATTGCGCGATTTGTGCAGTGCGGCGACGTCTTTTGCCAGCGCGTTGATAACGCACAGGTCCAGTCGCCCGTCGGCTCCGGACAGGGCATTGGTTCCTATCTTTACCACCACACTCGTAACTTTGGCTGCCAAACCGGCGCGATTCACAACGCACTCCTTTCCATACCGCGGGTTCATGCCGCGGACATCAGCGATATATTGGAGCATAAAACCGCCGGAACAACCAGCCTCAAAGAAGATTCGGTCACATTTAAGCCGCCCATTTGTTTTTTTGCGACTGGTGTATTTGTCTTGGCAGCGCCGGTACGCGACGGCAATGGCGGATTATTGCGATACGCTGCATTGTTTGATCAAGCCAAGGCCATAGCTCACCAGGTAAATGATTGGACCTTTATGTGAAATTTGCGGACGCATCGGGATGCTTCTGAAGTCGGGTCCTGCAATCGGGCCAGGTCTAAAAGGCCAGGCTCACAATGTGCAAGGTCATCAGATCCGGTCAGACGGGATTGCTGCGAACTTGACATGGCGGGTACCTTTCAATAAAATAAACTAAGTTGTGTTATGTATCGGGGACTAATGACCTGGCGGTCACACAGACGAGCCTGCATTACCCTGTTGCCCATGTGACCGTGAGGGCCGTCATCTGTATGAATCGCGGAAACGTACGATGATCTGCGATTTCAACATTCATAGATAAGCGGTTATTTAATATTTTTGTGCAAAGCCGGATGAATAAAATAAAGGAGTGTGTTGTGCCCAATTTCAACCACATTCCGTCCCGATCTGGCCGCGCGTCTCAGGGTTTTACACTGATAGAGCTTCTGGTCGTGATCTCGATTATCGCTCTATTAATCGCGCTGCTTTTGCCAGCTTTAGCCGCCGCCAAAAGCGCTGCCAATCGCGTAGCCTGTGGCTCCAATGAGCGTTCAATGGGGCAGGCAATGCAGGAATACCTGCAGACATGGAAGGGATTCTATCCCGGCGATGAGGTGGTGGATGGAACCGGTCCATCCAATAATTTCTGCTGTTGGGTGCCGCGACTTATGACAATGATGGGACCGGGATCGGCCAAATTATTTTACTGCCCGTCGCGTACCATTGACATGGATTATATAGGCTATGTCTGGCCCGTCCCCAGTTCGGGTGTCATTCCCGCCGGCTATGGTCGCGGTACACTTCTCCGCGGCTTTGGATATCAGAATGGACAGGAAGTGCTTTATTTGGGCGGCAATTGGATCGCCACGCAAGGTCCGCAACTTTCGCTTCCCGCCTTTTCTTATGGATACAACGATTGGGGAACGCTGGGTGGGTTTCCGCTTCCGGGGACGTCATCCTACGGTCAGGGGCTGGGAGGCGATATCGGTGTTACTTTCACCGGAACCGCGGGAGGCTACGCTCAGGTGCCTGAATCGGCAGTCATTGATCCGGCGGCAATGATTGCGATAACCGATCGGATTGATGATGCCACCCACGGAAACCCGATCTATACATTTATCTATAATTCCGATCCGACACGCAGCAATATTCCGTTGCCGCAAACCAGTATACCTGGAATTGTACAATGGGCCGAATGGCCCGGGGCAATTCATGGGGGCGATTCAAACGTGGTCTGGGCGGACGGACACGTGTCGATTCATTCGCAGAAGGAACTGGTGCAGGTGAATCCGAATCAGGGCGGCGGCCAGATGAACATGGATTGGAACAATGACCATCAGGTTCACCCGCCGGAGACCGGAACATATTAACGTTCTGGATCACAAATGCCCTGATTTGAATCGGCCTGTTGGGGCCGGATCGGCGCAATCATAACGCTGCCTTTCCGTTCGATGAGATTGGTACGATTTGTTGTATATCATTCCAGAGGTTTCACGGATGGTTTCAGGCGGCGAAAAAATCACAAGACGCCAGGCCTTGCAATCCGCCATTGCAGGCGGCGTCGGGATGGCCATTGTCCGTTCAGTCACTGCAAGCGTGGAAGAATTTAACCAGCCCGGTTCCGCGGGAAATGCCGCCGTTCCAATGAAATGTTACGAATTCAATCTTTCTGATATAACCATCAGGCCGGGGCCATTTCACGAAAATATGATTCGCGACCTGAATTATCTGCTGGCCTTTGATTGCGATCGCCTGCTGGCACCATTTCAGAAGGTTTCCGGACTGCCCGCCAAAGCGCCGAGTTTGGGCGGATGGGAAAATGGCGGGTGTGCCGGGCATATATGCGGCCACTTTCTTTCTTCCGCATCCATGATGTATTCCCACACCAGAGACCATCGTCTGCTTGAAAAGATTAACTATCTGCTCCCCCGTCTGGCGGAATGCCAGGCGGCAAACGGACGCAAGGATGCGCAATTTCGCGGTTATTGTTTTGGCGTTTCAGGTGCCCGGAATGCTTTTAAAATGGCCTTGGCGGGTAAAATAAATGTCGGTGATCCGCACGCGCTTTTCAGTTTTAGCTTTAATGGCATTGGTGGAGTCTGGTATGTGGTGCATAAAGTAATGGCGGGTCTGCGCGATGCCTGTCTTTATACCGGCAGTGATCAGGCAAAGAATATTCTAATTGGCATGACGGAATGGACCGCGCAGTTTCCAAAGGCTCTGCGCCCCGCCCAGATGCAGACCATGCTGATCAGCGAACAGGGCGGAATGAACGAAGTGCTTGCGGATGTCTATGCCATTACGGGAAACAAAAAATATTTGAAACTGGCCGAACAGTTTAATGAAAAATCCCAACTTGACCCGCTGATGCACGGAAAAGACATTCTGACCGGAACCCATTCCAATCAATATATTCCGCGCGTCATCGGCATCGCACGTCAATATGAGCTGTCGGGCAAACGGCACTATCGCGCCGGAGCGGAATTCTTCTGGCAATCGGTGGCCCGTCGGCGGTCTTATGTCTTTGGCGGTAATTCGAACCATGAATTTTTCTTTCCGCTGGGGGATGCCTGGCGGCAACTTTCCGTTGGATCGGCTGAAAGCTGCTGCACCTATAATATTCTCAAATTGACCAACCATTATTTCTGCTGGAACGCCACCATGGAAGCCGCTGATTTTTTCGAACGCGGTCTGGTCAATCACATTTTAGGTTCCCAGGACCCGGCCACCGGCATGATGACATATTACCTTTCAATGCGGCCGGGGCATTTTAAAACGTTCTGCACTCCTTGGGATTCCTGCTGGTGCTGCGTCGGCACGGGTATGGAGAACCACGCCAAATATGCGCGGGGCATTTACTACCACAGCGCGGATACGCTGTGGGTGAACCTTTATATGGCCTCGGAACTGCGTTGGAAAGAAATGGGTTTAACTATTCGTCAGGAGACGCGCTTTCCTGCCGAAAATGCCGTTCGAATGCACGTTGCATGCGGGCAACCGGTGCTGGCGACAATAAAGTTGCGGCACCCCTTTTGGTCCACCCCGGCCATGAAGGTGAAGCTGAATGGCAAATCTATTGATGCCGGCGCTCCCGGGACATATCTTGAGCTATCAAGACAATGGGCCAATGGCGATTTGCTCGAAATTGAATTGCGGACTCCATTGCGAATTGAACCCATGCCGCATCATCCCTCCACCTTTGCCATTCTCAGCGGTCCGGTTGTGCTGGCTGCGGTTCTGGGCACAGATATGATGCTGCCACCTGTGCCCTATGCAAATGGAAATCAATACCAGTGGGCCAGCGTGCCGGATCCCCAAACCGTACCGGTTATGGTTATATCCGGAAAAGCGATTGATTCGTGGATAAAGCCTGATCCCGTGGAGCCGCTGGTCTGGCACACCCATGGTGCCGGACGCCCGCGGGATGTTAAGCTTGTCCCATTTTATAAAGTCGCCCATGAACGCTACGCGGTTTATTTTGATAATGTGACTGAAAAGCAATGGATGCAGCGGCAAGAGCAAGAGAAAGAAGCGAAGGAATTCAGACAGAATTTGTCGAAAAATACGGTCGACTACTTCAAGCCGGGGAATCCGGGTTCCGAAAAGCGGCATGACTTGCGGAATGTGCAAAACAGCAATACCGGCCGGTTCAGAGGCAAGACTTGGCGGGATGCCTCCGATGGAGGAGGGTTTAGCTTTAATATGAAGGTTCTGCCCACGACGCCGATGACCCTTGTCATGACGTTTTGGGGTTCCGATGCTTTTGGCCGCGTGTTTGACGTGCTGGTGGATAATCATCAAATCGCTACACAGATATTGAACTTCACGCGGCCCGATAAGTTTTTTCACCAGGAGTGGCAAATACCAGAACGCCTGACCAAAGGCCGGGCCGACGTGACCGTCCGGCTTCAAGCGCACACCGGCATGATGGCCGGCGGGCTGTATGGCTGTAGGACGGTGAAGGCCGGGGAATTTGGCCGGCATTGACCGCTTGCGGCACCCTGCACAGATAATATCAGATGTTCTGCGGGTAATTATCTGGCGAACCATTTTCCTGACCACGGCAGCGGGTGCCTTTGGCTTTGCCTCCATGGCAACTCGCGCCAGCACAATAATTCTTAATTTCTCCGGCGCGGTCACGGGAACCCTTCAGGATTCCGTCGGCAACGGCACTGGTTTTACCGCGCGGCTTTCCGGAACCGGCGGATCAATCGCTACCAAGGATCCGAATCTGACGTTGAATACGGCCGCGTCGCCAGGCAATCTTTCGGTTACCGCCAACAGCGCATCGGATTTTAACGGTTCGCAAAACCTGGGAACCCTTGAAGCTCTGGGTGTCAATCTAAACTCACTTGGCTATACCGGCATCCAGAATTTCAGTGTTTCCGCGACGTTCAGTTTTCCGACCGGGAGTAATATCGGGAATAATTATAACCAGTTCGGTGTCTATGTCGGCACATCCGCCACGGCCACATTGCGGGATGGATACATCGCGTTCAATACCATGACCACAAACGGTTCTACTCCCGCTGCCTCGTTCGTGCAGACAAATAACACCGGCGCTGATGTCGGCGGCCCATCAAATGGGGAAACGTTTACCGCTGGCGATACCATAGTGACTGCAATTTCCAGAACAAACGGAAATTGGCTCGAAACGGTCAGCGACACGACCGCCCGGTGGTCGAACACTTACACCACGGCTGCACCGTCCAACGTAAGCGGTAGCGGATTAAATGTTGGTATTTACGCAATAAACGGGTATGGCAATACCAATCCTTATACGCTGCCTGTCACCGAATTTACCGCATCCGTTTCGACGCCCGAACCGGCATCTGCGGCACTTTGTGCGACTGGCGCCATCGGCTTGCTGTTGGTGCTGCGTAAACGCAAAAGCATATTTTCGGCCTGATGGATCATAACATACCGGGTTTTCGTCGCGGCATATTTATGCTGACAAGCCGCGTCGGCACGTCATCATGCAGATTCACCGTTGAATCCGCATCCTGAGCAGCCAGCACCGGACGAGGCAGTACATCCAACACCATGGCCGTTTCGTCGCAGCCGTCCCGCTTGGGACATTTGATGCAATCGCTCCAGACTTTCAGCGGCAGCGCCTCGCGATTGACCACTTGAAACCCAAATCGGCTAAAGAAATCCGCTTCATAAGTAAGCGCGAAAATCCGTTGGATTTGCAGATCGCGTGCTTCCTGAATTACCGCCTGCACCAGTTGCCGGCCCAGGCCTCGCTTCTGATATTCCGGCGCCACGGCCAGGCTTTTGACCTCGGCAAGGTCCGCCCAGACAATTTCCAGAGCACAAACGCCCGCCACAATCCCCGGTTGATCCGGCAATTCAATGACCGTAAAATCGCGCAGTGTTTCGTAAAGCTCCGCATGGGACCGGAACAGCATTTTCCCCCGCCCGGCGAAATGCGAAATAAGTTGGGCGATTCGGGGGACATCGGCGATAGTGGCGCGACGCAACATCATTAATCCTTTCATCGCCGCGGGCCTGTCGCCTGATTGCGGCCGGTGGCTTATAATCCGTATATGTTAACAAAACGTATCATTCCGTGTTTGGATGTAGACCGCGGCCGGGTGGTAAAAGGGGTGCGCTTCTTCGACCATGTGGACGCTGGTGACCCCGAGGAACAGGCTGTGTTTTATGACCAGGCCGGTGCCGATGAACTCGTATTTTACGATATCACCGCCAGCCATGAAGGTCGCCAGATTATGACCGATGTGGTGCGGCGCGTGGCCGATCGGGTATTTATGCCCATTACGGTGGGGGGGGGGATTCGCACCCTCGACGACGCCACCGCCCTGATTCAAGCCGGCGCCGAAAAGGTCAGCCTGAATTCGGCCGCCGTCAAAAATCCCGGGCTACTGGCGGAAATTTCGCGTAAATTCGGCCGTTGCGCCACCGTGCTTGGTCTGGATGCAAACCGCGTGGCCCGGCCGGACGGTACCGAATTCTGGGAGGTTTTTATTAATGGCGGCCGGTTAGGGACGGGCCGTGACGTGTTGTCCTGGGCGATTGAAGCGGAAAAACTAGGTGCGGGCGAAATTGTGCTTAACGTTATGAATTCCGATGGCACGCAGGAAGGGTATGATATTGAAATGACCCGTTCGGTTAGCGATGCGGTACATATTCCCGTGGTCGCCAGTGGCGGGGCGGGTAAGCCGGAGCATCTGCTGAATGTTCTGCAGGAAGGAAAGGCGGATGCGGCCCTGGCGGCATCTATTTTCCATTTCCGCACTTGGTCTATCCGGCAGGTAAAAGATTATCTTGCCGACCATGATGTGAATGTTCGACGGGTTTAGGGCCGCGCCGCGGCGTGGTCCTACGCGGCTGTTTTGGCGGGCCGCGTCGGTTGGATTTCGGGGATTGGATTTATGAAAGAAGCGATCATGCACACCGCGGCGCATCAACCGGATAAAGCGTCATTTGACCGGACCGGGTCGATTGGCCGAATCGCTTGGCGATGGAAGATGTTCACAGCGGCCGTGGTCTTTCCGGCGATTGCGGCAATTGCCGGATGTCAATCTGCGCAACAGTCGGCCGCGCCGCTGCCACCGCCGATTTCCGCCGTACAGCAGATTTCGCAGCTCAACCGCCGCGCCCTGCGACTGGCCACACTGCGGCTCGTCGGATCCCTTAAGCTTGATTACACGGATCGACTGGGCAATAGACATGAATTTCAAACCCATTTTGTGATGATGGTCGATCAGCAGGCTCGGCAAGAAGGAACTGGCCCGGTGAGCCTGCTGCTTAGCGGAACGTATCTGGGCGAAAACGTTTTTGAAATGGGAATCAACAATCGCATGTACTGGCTGGTGAATCGGCGGAATAAAATTGCCTATGTGGGACACCCTGGCCGATCTGATCCGCATGCCCGCGCAATTCCAATAGATCCCCGGCAGGTATTGCAGATGCTGGCGGTGGGTGAATTGCGGCAAACCGCAGCGCAAAGCGTGGTCATGACCGGTTTCCCGCGCGACCGCTACAATCGGCTGTTTGTCGTTGAACGTCTGCCGAATGGAAGTCGGTTTGTGCAGCGCGAACTGGTGGTCGACCGATTGACCGGGAATGTCGCACAAGTGGCGATGTTCAATGCGGATGGAATTTCCGAGGCGCGCTCCAGTCTTTCGGATTACAGGCCTCTGGAGCTGCGGGGCGGAACGCAACCCGTGATGGTGCCCATGCACATTGACCTTGTTTACCCGGCGGGAAAAGCCGAATTACATCTGGTGGTCTCTAAGGCGACGCTGCAATTAAAAGTGCCGGCGAAATATGCGTTTGCCAGTCCGGATTTTTCCGGCTTGCGGATAGTGGCCGTGCGCAGCGTTCTGAATTCCGTGGATTCGCCGTGAACGGTTCTGGTGTTTCTCCGGCTTGCCAGCTTAATGTGTAATGATTGGTAATATGTATGATTAAATATAATTGTATGATTTCACGCGGCCTGTTTCTGGCGCTGTCGATTTCGGCCCTGGGAATTGCCGGCTGCACCCACGTGGCCGGGATGGTGGAATGGAGCGGCACCAAAACGCCTGTGCCCGATGCACAGTTTTCCGTCGGACCGCCGGAGAGTCAGTTGTCAGGTGACCGGTTTAGCGGCCACGCGGATGGGACCTTCTCATTTTATCTGAATCCCCTGGATACGGACGACCTGTGGGTATGGTCGGGCCGCGGGCGAGCCTCCCTGGGGGCCATGCACTTGAGTCCGCGACAGGTCAACGATCATATGGTTATCCAATTGCCGCAGGATCGGTGAATATTCGCTATGCCGAACTTCTCTTGGTCCGGTAACGTTTAAGGTGTTGGAAATTCACGGAATTACTTTGACTCGCGCCTGAAAATAGACTAGTCTCCTAATTCGGAGAAGGCTACTTCCTCGCTTGAGCATAAGAGTTTTGAACTTCGATTGGAGAGAAATGCCGATGCCCACCGTCAGCTTTATCGGATCAAACAAGTTGAGTCCTGCCTGCATTCAATTCAGCGACCACGGCAAACGGCAGCGGCTGCTTTGGGCCTGCGTGGCTGCCGCATTAACGGTGGGTATCGCCGCCGGCGCGGAGGCCAGCCCCACGGGAATCGGCATGACCGGATTGCCCAGCGGCCTTACCGGTGCCGGGGTCAATATCGGTCAGGTGGAGGCAAGCCTTAGCAGCGGTGGCAGCGGAACACAGGCTTCCCCATACGCCGATCAATTTGAAGTCAGCACTCCGAATTCCGGACCGGTCGTGACCTATATTGGAAATGCGCCCGACTATTTCTATCCAACCGCACCGGGCGCTTCAAGTCCCGGCACGCAACCTAATGTGGACACCACAAGCGGCGTGCTGCATGATTTTACCACCGGCTCGTCGAGTTCTTATTACCAATACAGTGTATCCGGGCACGCCAACAGCGTCGGCGGTTATTTGTGGGGGGCCAACGGCGTGGCACCCGGTATTTCCCAGGTGGATAATTATTCCGCGAGCTGGTTTGAAACGGATGTTATCGGCGTGTACTATTCGCCAAGCCGCGGCAATTATATCCCCATTGCCACACTGCATAACGATAAAATTGTGAATCAAAGCTTTCTAAACACTTTTAATTCGGGTACCACGCAGCAGCAGGAACTGGTCCAGGAACAGCAATCCAATCTGAATTATGATGCCTACGCAAATTACTACGGAACACTTTTTGTAACCGCGGTCGGTGATGGTGCCACCACTTATTCCAATGGGTCCTTTTCGCTGGCGGTCAACCCGCCGTCTACAGCGTACAACGGTATTTCCGTAAGCGCTTCAGCATTGGCCGCAAATAATTCCACCAACGGGCCTACGCTAACCGGCCTTTCCAGTCCGGACCTCATTGCCCCCGGTACGGCTTCCAGCTATACCACGCCGCTGGTTTCCGGTGCGGCGGCGTTGCTGGTTCAGGCGGGTAATCAAATGGGTAACACGTCTGCCTCGCAAGCCCAAACGCTGAAGGCTCTGCTGATGAACGGTGCGGATAAGGCGTCCAACTGGGCTCCTTCCGCCGGAAATTCATTAAGTCAGAATGTCGGTGCGGGCAGCCTGGATGTCTATCAGAGTTATCAGAATCTGGAAGCTGGCCAGCACGCCGCCAGCGCGGTCAACAGCAATTCGACGCCCATTACCAGCGGTACGGCTGTACCACTTGAAGGGTGGAATTTCGCCACGGCCTCTTCCACTGGAAGCAACGTGAGCCACTATTTGCTTAATCTTCCCGCCGGTGCCGTCGCCGGTCATCTGACGGCAACCCTTGTATGGAATGCCCAGACTTCGCTATCTTATTCCCGCATTTCCGGCACCAGCCTTTACGGCCTGGCCATGCCATCCGCTACGTCGCCGGGTGGTTCGGCTCCGTCGCCGGAGGCTTTCAACAGCCTGTATTTGTATCTATATAACGCCACCACCGGCCAGTTGGTCAGCCAGTCCACCAGCCTCAATGACAATACGCAAACCATTTTTCAATCCATCAGTTCGCTTACGCCGGGCGACAAATATGACCTTGAAGTTTTTGACGCCGGTTATCAGCAATCCACTGCGCCAAGTTTTACGCTCAACACGTCCGATCCTTATGCGCTGGCTTGGAACGTGGCGGCCACGCCAGAGCCGGCCGCATTGCTGTTGCTGGCGGTCGGTTTTGCGCCGCTGATTCTGCGCCGTTCGGCCCGCTTGCGCTGATTTTGACGTAACCCATGAATTAGCTCGCAAACCCGCCGGGAATTCATTTCCCATGGGTGGCACTAAGCAGCTATCGCGGGGCCGATCCCGCGCAGCCGAAGGTTCCCTGCCATACCTTGGCCGTAGCGCACCACCCGCACGCCAGTTCTCCATTCCGGCCGGACCAGTTAATTGACACAGAACCCCTTAAGGCATTATAAGTCGTAAAACTAAGGGGCGGGCTAAGCACACCCGCGACCGAACCTCCGATAATATTACAATTGAGTATTTGGGCGAACTTTTGCGAGTGTCCAAGAAAGCCGACCAACTCTATGACTTTATCCGACGTGGAATTGAAACCGGCAGATTTCGTATTAACGAGCGGATTCCGACCGAGCGGGATTTAGCCAGCCAGTTTGGTATGTCGCGACCAACCGCCAGCGGTGCAATCAAGCGACTGGTTCAAGATGGCCTCATCCGAGTCAAGGAGTATGTTCATATGTCATGTATGTCTCGCTTCCGCTACGGAAGCACCTCAGTGGCGATGTTTGCTATCTTTACACTGTTCGTCGGCTGCCTGCGTGCGGCCGCAGTCGGTGCCCCCGCGCCTGCCTCCCCGCCGGTCGATTGCGTCAATACCTTCGTCGGGACCACCAATGGCGGCCACACCTTCCCCGGTGCCACGCTGCCTTTCGGGATGGTGCAGCTCAGTCCCGATATGCCACGTCGGGAAATCGGCTACGGTGAGTCGTACGACTATACGGGCCATCACATCGATGGCTTCAGTATGACCCACCTCAGCGGAACGGGCTGCCTCAGCTATGGCGATGTGTTTTTTACCGCCACAAGCGGTCCCGTCACTATCCACCCCCGGCAATACCGCTTTGCCTTTGACCATAAGGATGAAGCCGCTTCTCCCGGCTATTACCGCGTTTTAGAGCGGACTTGGGGAATCAACGCTGAACTTACCACGACTCTGCGATGCGGCATGGCCAGATTCGAATTCCCGGCCGGCAAGCAAGAGAACATTCTCCTGCCCATCAGCCATGTGATGACCTCTTATAGCCATCCGTGCCATCTCCATTTTATCAACGATCACACCCTGACGGGCTACGTCACCAGCGACATTTTCTGCGCGTCGGGGCCGGCCCGGATTTACTTTGCCATGCAGGCCAACCGCCCGTCTCAAAAATACGGTTTGTGGAAAGCTGGCAAAATGCTTCCCGGAAAAACTACCGTCAATCAGAAAAAGGAGAAGAATAAAATCGGTGCCTTTATGAGTTGGCCCGCATCGCCCAAGCCGCAGACCGTCGAGGTCCGGGTGGGCATTTCCTATGTCAGCGTGAATGGCGCGATGAAAAACCTCAGGGCCGAAATGCATTCGTGGGATTTCGACCGGTACCGCGATGCGGCGGCGAAAATCTGGAACCGGGCGCTTTCGGTCATCCATGTTCGGGGCGGTTCGGCTGCGCATCGGGCCTGCTTCTACACCGCGCTCTACCACACCATGATGGATCCCACCGTTTTTGACGATGTCGATGGACGTTACGTCGGCTACGACAAGAAAATCCACCGTGTCCCCGTCGGCCATAATCATATTTACGCTAATTTTTCAGGATGGGACATCTATCGCTCGGAAATTCCCCTGCTGGCACTCATTGCGCCAACGCGGACTGCGGACATGGCGCAGTCCATTGTGGAAATGTACAGGCAAACGGGCCATATTTGGCGGTGGCCGGCCGCCAATGTCCCCGGGAGTTGCATGGTGGGCGACCCGATGACCATCTGGCTGTCGCACGTGTGGGAAGCTGGGTTGCACCACTTTGATATTAAAACAGCATACGCGGGGATGGTCGCCATGGCTAATTTACACCACCGGGGAGCGTTCCCGGCCAGCGGCGGGGTGTCCACTGACGAAGAATACGATATTTCCTTTGCCGCTTTGTCCAGGCTGGCGCTTTCCCTTGGCCACATCAGAGAAGGCGACCGCCTCGCAGAATGGGGCCAGCAGTATCGGGAAATGTTCGACCCCGTCGATGGCTTCATTGTGCCGCGTCTGCCCGACGGAGCTTGGCTTCCCAATTTTGATCCTGATCGATACGACTCGGTGCATTTCGTCGAGGGAACCGGATGGGAATATTTGTGGCTGGCGCCGCAGGATGTCCAAGGGCTTATCAACCTGTTGGGAGGCAATGTCGCATTTTCGGATAAGCTCACGGCGTTCTTCAGAGGTAACCATTATGATCCCACCAACGAACCAGATATCCAGGTGCCATTTCTTTACGACTATGTCGGCCAGCCCTGGAAAGCCCAACACATCGTCAATTACGAGGCCAACAGAACATTCACCAACACTCCAGGCGGATTGGCTAATGGCGGCAACGACGACTGCGGCGAAATGTCATCCTGGTATGTCCTTTCGCAAGTTGGGTTTTACGCGGTCGATCCTGGCGTTCCGGACCTCGAAGTGGTTACGCCGCGATTCTCGCGGATTACCATCCGCCTGGCAAAACCGTATTCGGGAAAAAAGTTTATCATCGATGCGCCACGGGCGGGCGGAAAGAACACCTACATCCAGTCGGTTTCAATTGATGGCCGACCCCTTAATAAGCCGTGGTTCCCTGAAACGGCAGTGACGAAGGGCGGCCTGTGGAAAGTTGTCGTCGGCTCCACGCCCAACCGCAGTTGGGCCACTTCGCCGGGAGATGCGCCACCCTCCATGTCGGCCGAAAGGCAGGGTGTCATATTCACGAAGAACGGTGCTTATGCTAAAGTTTTCCGCGGGGCGATGCTTAATAGTAATATGAATGCCTACTTTCGACGAGTGCCACGCATTCACAAAAAGACCGTTACGCTTACCAGCGGCCACGGCGGCGAGGAGACGAGCGTGTGGACGGGCCGCCGACTGTTTCTAGGCGGGCGATGGAAGGCCCAGTTCCAGTATGTCGTCCAAAATACCGGTGGGGATGGATTCTATTTTGTCGTGCAAAATTCCAAAGATGGGCTACACCTTCTTCAGGGCGACAACGGTGGCGACAAGGGGCTGATCCAGAATGGAAAATCGCCTCGTGGCTCGCTGGGTATTGGGGTTGAAAACGACGGCCAATCCGCGCTTGAGATCGCATACCGCCTGCCCAAGAGCCGGAACTCGCCCCGCATGCCGATTGCAATCGGGAGCACCGGGGCTGTTAATTTTAATCTGGCGGGCGCTCCAATTACTATAACTATCTCGTCCGACGGTGGACGCAATCTGGAATTTCAGGCAATGCAGGGCGGAAAAACATTTCACGCCACCTACCGGCTGCCCGCCCCATTGACCACCCTGCTTCAGGGCCCCTGCGGATATGTTGGATTTACTGCGGGTACCGGCGCGGCCGACGAAGTTCAACAGATCAAGGATTTTTCGTTTCACACACAGCCCTTCACCTCGATTGGCGTTAATGGTCTTAACCAACGCCTCGTTGTGCCCGCAAATGCCGCGCTTGGCGGCAACGGAAAGCCGGGTTTCGGTGGGTACGTTTCCAACACTCTAGACGGATTTGCCGACTTCTACTCCGCCGGGCTGACCGGAGCACCAAAGTTAACAGGGTTACCCGCCGATGGCGTGGTCGGTCCGAGCGCTGCGAACTTCCGGTTGCAATCCTCCCCATCCGACGACGCATTGTTTCTCACTGGCGACAGCCGTAATTCCGGCAGCCTGAAGTTGAAGCATCCGCCATCCCTGAATTATATCGCTTTCCTGGCGACATCCGCCAACGGGGGGCAGGCGGTGGGCCGCGTTACCCTTTTCCTCAAGGATCCTTCGGGGCACACCATTGACGTGGCAACCGACTATGCGGCACCGGATTGGTTCTTCCCGGGACGCGGGGGTGTGACTCCCGATGGAAACAGCTACGGTGTGGCAATAAAGGGGGTCAATCGCGTTGCTATCGGCACGGGCAAGTTCGACCAAGCATACGACGGTGGGCATCCGTCCCTTTTCGTGACCGTTTTAAATCTCCGGGACCTGACTGGAATAGTCGGCCACGGTAAAAAGCTCCGCCACGGGATGAATTTGTCCATGGATAAGGTCCTGCGCGTGAAATTTAGCCGCCCGCTGGGCCACTGCAGTACGGCAGTATTCGCAGTCAGTGGCATCTCGGCGAATACCCCACCGACGATTGTGGCAAGGCTGGGCTGTAATTGTCCCCAATAAAGTTCCGCCGGCAAAATGATTCCGCAAAGCTCATTTGCCGCCAATGATCATCGCACGTTTAACCGCAATGGCGAACAATTCAACGTGGGCGAAACAGTCGCGGGTCTGCCTTTTGAAAAAGGCCTTGAACTGACCAGCCAGCTCAAAACCGTTACCGGCGAATCAGAGAACCTCGCCCGCGTGGCCCTCCGCTGGATTCTGGATTTTCCCGCAGTATCCACAGTCATTCCCGGTGCCACCCGTCCGGCCCAGGTCCCCGGCAATGTGGCCGCCTCCGATGCCGCGTCTCCGTCGCCCGCCCTGCACTAAAAATCCGCGCATTTTATGAAACCCAGGTCAAAGCCCATATTCGCGGACCATATTAACTCCAAACCGCCGCAATCCACCGTAGCGATTCAGATCGCAAAGGCATGGCGGAAACGGACGGCAGGTTATTTTTCTCCCGAGAATAGCTGGCTGACCGCCAACACAGCATCTTCGGCCAGCGGGGCAATAAAAGCGCCCTGTCGAGGCGGCCCTAAACGGCAAAAGTATAGGCGATCTGAAATCAAACTATCGGCGATCGCGCCTCGCGTCCCAAAGGCGGCGGTTGGCAACGGAAGGCCAGATTAACCGGCCGGGACTGGAAAAAGCCTTACTTCGGATCGCCGCCTTGACGATCGCGCTTGGCGAGGCCGCTCGCCAAAAAGGCCCAGCGCATTCGCCAACGCCTTGAAAAAGGGTGCGCCTTCCGTATCCGGGCTCGTTTCAGCCTCGCACGCCAGTTCTCCATTCCGGCCGGACCAGTTAATTGACACAGAACCCCTTAAGGCATTATAAGTCGTAAAACTAAGGGGCGGGCTAAGCACACCCGCGACC
>JAJZOA010000310.1 GCA_021852225.1 Planctomycetota bacterium | reverse complement strand
TACCGGCCAGGCGTTGACCGGGTTGAACCGTTGGGCGATGGGCGTCCAAGCACTCAGTGCCGCAAGCGGCAGTGCGGCGGCGTTGACAGGTTTTGGCACATCGGCGGCGGCCGAAACGACCGCGGGGCGGCTGAACATTCTGAATCCGGAGTTCACGCCGTATGCCAGTGAATGGTTACAGAATGCTACGGATCGGGCGGCAGCGGAAATAGGGGCGAATCCGGAATCAGCGCAAGGTGTTCTTTCTGATTTAGAATACAAAGCCGGCACAAAAACCCTCGGTGTCGCACGGATGCAGTTTGGCAACGCGGTGGAGGGGAAGGTGGCGCAATATTGGCTCGATGACCCGCTGGCGCGGCAGATGCTTGAATATACCGGCAACGGGCCGGGGCCGGATTTTACGGGGATCGGACCCGCCCAGGGGCAGACGTTTGATATAACAACGGCATTGGGACGTGAAGCACATTGGCTGCGTCCGTATGGTGCGGGGATGCAGGTGATTACGTATTCCCGGCCGGCTGGGTTCTCACTCTTCCCGCCGGTGCAGGAGGAACCATGATGACAATGACCGAATACCGTAATAAAACTTTTCGGAGCTTGCATGATTACAATTCCGGGCGCAGGTATTCTGGATTCTCATTCATGAATTGCCACTTTCAAAGTTCGACGGTTGTCTGCGAGACCGTGGAACTCGGCGACAGGACAGGTATATGCAATAGTGATATCCGCGATTGTTCTCATGCGGGTTGCGCAGTCAAAGGCGGTATCGTTGAGGATGTGTTGGTGGAAAACTTCAAGACAGCGAAGATGTTTCATACATGGGGGACGGTTTTCAAGCATGTAACGTTCAGGGGCAGGATAGGGCGGGTCATGCTCAGCGATTTGTTTGAACAGCCATTTAAGGGCAAGATCACCAGCGTGCAGCGGGCGTTTGAGAAAGCCAATGCGGAATATTATTCCACAGTGGACTGGGCCTTGGATATAAGGGAGGCGGAATTCGATGATTTTGACTGCCGGGGCGTGCCGTCACGCCTGGTGCGGCGGAACCCAGAAACGCAGATGATGCTGACGCGGGAACGGGTGTTGGCACATAAAGATGCCATTGGGGCGGGGGGAAAACATTGGGAGGATATGATAAAGCTTTTTTTAAGCCGTCCCGCCGGGATATTCACAAATCTAATCGATGTGATCTATGTTGTCCCACGCAAGGGTGCCCCTTACCATGGTCCGGATCGCCCCACACTGATCGCCGGCATCGCAGCCTTACGAAAAGCCGGCGTTGCCGAGCTGGATTGAGGAGATGATTCAGGGCTGGTTATGTTCGCCGCTACTGAGAACATTCTAATTCGCCGGAGCGCCTCACGCCAGGCCGTAGATTATACATCAGCACGGCCTAACGGTTGCATACGAATCGGCGGAATGTGGTATAGTGGTGGCCATGGTTGCCGTTGTGGTTGATAATTTGATGAGCGATTCGGCCGACGTTGCCGGCTGGACACCTCCGCGTGAAATTCCGTCACGTTTGGACGTGATGGATTCCAATTCCACCAATCCCGCCCGCTCCACAACCGGCAGTTCCAACAATGGATCGGGCGGTTCGGCAATTAGTACGGCGATCAATGAATTCCAGACGGGTGTTGGGCCGACGAGCGGGGGTTATGGCGGCGGCAGCGGTATGGGCGGCGGTAGTTCCGGCAGCAACATGGCGTTGCCATTGGATACAGATTCGGGGAGTGGCGGCTACGCTGCCCCCAGCATCGGATCGGCGAGTGGCGGGTGCGGCCATAAATTATGGCAAGTCGCGGGAGCGGTGTCTTTGGCAGAGGGCCACATCCGCAACGTGTGGGCACGATTCCCGCGGCAAAAGGGGCGGAATTGGCTCCGGAATTGATTTTGGGCGGAAGCGGCCTGTTGGCAGAAAATCTGGCCGCGCCCGAATTTGGCCTTTGTTAGTTTTTAATTTGGCGGCCAGACTGCCGGGAGTTATAATGAGAGCATGAAATTTTTAACGGTAATAAATCGTGATGAAGATGGCGTGTGGGTGGTTGAATGCCCCTCAATACCGGGTTGTGTCAGCCAAGGAGCTACCCGTGAAGAGGCCATGGCCAATATTCGTGAAGCGATTGCCGCGTGTCTTGAGGTTCGTGCCGAGCAAGGCATGCCGTTGACCATTGAGACTCAACAAATTGAGGTTGCCATCTGATGGCAGCACTTCCGGTTCTTAGTGGCCGCGACGTCGTGCGTGCGTTCTGTAACGGTGGATGGCGAACAGCGCGGCAACGGGGTAGTCACATCATTTTGGTCAAGGCGGGCAGTATCACCACCCTTTCAGTGCCCGACCACAAGGAAATAGCCAAAGGGACATTGCGTGCTCTGATCCGTACCAGTGGATTAACAGTGGAGCAGTTTGTGGCGCTACTCTCATGAATCAGATGGTAAGGGGCCGCGCACAAATAACTTCACACTTTCCGACTGGTTCTTTTGACCGCGGGCGTCGTTGTTCGCTCCTTACAGACCCATTGGCAGGGTATGCGCGTCGCTTGAGCCTTGCCGGCGACCAAAACTCCTGCGCCGTAAAACATGAATTTATTTTTGCGCGGCCCCATAGGTAGCCAAGGGGGCGGTACAAGGCCATCGATAACCAGAGGCCTGACTATCGCATTAGCGAAATCATTAGGACATTTGGATCGTGTCGGAGCGTGTGGGACCGTGGCACCGAGAGGCGAAATACAGCCTTGGCGCGTTATCCATTCTTGGCCTGATTTGACACGCGCCTGAACCGGCATTTATGCCAACCACGAAAACACGTCCCATCCCTTAAAACTTGGCCGCGCTGACGACCCCATTGTGTTTCGCACCGATTATTCTTTTATCCGCCATAGGCGCTCCGACGGCCTGTGCTTCCTAAAGTCACTTGGTGAGGTGCGATAAGCTGCGGAAGCAAATGCGGCTCATCGGCAGAATGCCAAAGACGGCTTGTTGGTTGCAATGGGGCGTTTGCTATGCTATAAAATGGCATAGGAAAAGTGGATGAAACGTACGTTTGTGGAATTTGCCGGAGTTACGCGGGTACTTAGATCGAACGGAGTGTCAGATGATGCTCTACTTGCGATGCAACGAAGCATATTGCAGGGCGAGGGAGACCTGATAAAAGGTTCGGGCGGCTTGCGAAAAATCCGTTGCGCAGCGCAAGGCCGCGGAAAAAGCGGCGGGGTCCGCGTGCTTTTCGCTGATTATGCGGGCGTCGGCATATGTCTTCTGGTGGCGGCGTTTGCCAAGAATGTTAGAGAAAATCTTACGCAGGCCCAGCTCCAAGAATTGGCCGACTTGAAGGCCAGATTGGATTCCCAAATGCTGCAGCGGTTTAATACACAAGGATACGATGATGAAAAAAGCTAAGGAAACCCAATATTTTGACGAAATCAAGGCAGGGCTG
This sequence comes from Planctomycetota bacterium, assembly GCA_021852225.1. The sequence continues at coordinate 1,332 of JAJZOA010000310.1, read as the reverse complement.
GAAGAGGCTTTAGGCTGGGCGCGGGGGAAGAATTCCACTGTTACCGTGCGCGATGTCGAACTTCCGGACCCGCCGCGTCCGTTAACACCCCGGCAGATAACCGCTATTCGCCGGAAAAAAGCGAGGGCAAGTCAGGCTGTCTTTGCCAGCCTCATGAATGCTTCTGTTCGCACTATTCATGCGTGGGAGCAGGGGCGTGGCCAACCCTCAGGCCCGGCGCTCCGGCTGCTGGGGCTTCTGGACCGGCACCCTGAGTTAATCCGCGAACTCGGTCGCAAATAACTCATGGGCTGCCGAGAAATTGTTCCACTGCCCGGTATGTGACAATCGGTTAAAATCTTGTTTATGTCCGCAAGCGAAGAAAAAATATTCCTTGGGAAGATCGCCGCATGGCTGGCGGTGCTGTTTATTCTTTTAACCACCATAGCCGTTTCGGTTGTATCGGCGAGTTCCGGAGCAGTGGGGATCGTGGCCCCGGCCGTGGAGGGAGTTGTCGGGGAGAGTACAACGCTTGAACAACTGCAAGGGGCGGCCACACAGGCGGCGCAAGGTGTGGGCGAAGGTAGTAGACCGGTGTATGGGACGCTCGTGCACTCTGCATTTAAAGCGGAAGTGGGATCGCTGAGTAATACGAATCTCGGCAGAGAGGTTTTTTATCTCGACGGCGAGGTGGTTCCCTATGGGACGCCTGGCTCGGTGTGCTTGGATGCCGTGGAAATCGGGCCAAATGATCAAATCCAAGCAGTTTATGATCTCAAGACGGGCAACGCCTTCTTGACGCCGACGCGGATTGCCCAAATTCGCACACAACTTCCCGGTGGTGGCGTTGGTGTGCCAGTTATTGAGGTGCTACCATGAAAAAGAAGGAATTTGAGTCGATTGGTAAAAAATTATTACCTGAATTTCGGGTTTTGCTATCAAGGGAGATCTGCTGTTTATAAAGCCGATTGGACAAGTCTTGCGCGGAATTTGTTTTGACCGTTCAATTGACCCTAAAAGTTTCTATGTGCAAGTTTTTATGCAACCAATGTTTATACCAACAAAGTATATTGGCTTTACATTCGGTCATCGTTTGAGCGGTGGTTGTCATAGTTGGAATGCAAATGATCCCAATTTGGGGAGAGCGAAACGGGCACGCAGCTAGTATTTGACTGCGGTGTGCGCACCGGTTATGGTGACCAAGCATGGCTCGCAAAGCAAGAAATACCTCCGGTGGCCGGATTTACCACGTCCTGAACCGTTCGGCCGGACGTATCGCCTTGTTTCGTAAAGATGCGGATTACACGGCCTTTGAAAGCGTGGTGTTGGAAGCCCGTCGGCGGGTGCCGCTGC
>JAJZOA010000301.1 GCA_021852225.1 Planctomycetota bacterium | reverse complement strand
GCTCGCGGAAAAATCCTCCGCCGCGTGGGACCGTAATCTGTTGATACGCCCGCGCGACAAGCGCCTCAAGATAATCGGTCAGGGCGGGGCTGCCCCCACGCGTCTGAAGCAGGCTTAAATCGCTTGATGTCAGGCGATACATCGCGAAAAGCTCTTCAATTTCGGCTCCTGTCAGTTTTGCGGAGTTCTTGTCCGATTCACGGTCCAGCAGTGTTGCAAGCTGTTGCCACCGGGCCTGACGGCGAGATATGAAATCGCTTAAGTCCATGGCAAAATTGTCGCTCCGCAGGGGATTAAATGCAATGCAACCGGCATGGCCGATCGTTTTTCCGCAGATTCTGACGGAAAAAGGGCATACAGCCGCTGCAATTTCATTCTATTTGGGCAGCGCGGAGCTGATCATCTGTTTGGCCGCCGCCAGAGCACTGGCCTGATCGGGAAAATTGTTTTCCAGTTGCCGGTCATACAATTCATCCAGCCAGTGGCGAAATTGGGGTCCCGCCGGTGCGCCGATTTTCAGCAGGTCATTGCCGGTGACCAGCGGCGGCGGGCCAATCGGATCCCTGGCCAGTGCTTCGAGTCTTGACTGCAGTTCAATATCCGGCAACGCGGAAGGCAAGGTCGCCTGATACAAAGCCGCCAGTTCAGAAAATCGCGCATCGGCCATTAACCGTTTGATTGCGGCGACGCGTAAATTGCGCCAGTTTCGCAAGACCGGCAGCTTTTCCAGAAGCCACGCAAGGTCCGCCCGTTCCTGACCGCTTAATACAAGGGCTTTCTGCAGATTGTCGGCCAGCCCCGGCGACACTTCCCGCGCCGGGCCAAGTTCAAAAAGCAGCGCCGCCAGACATGCCGCAACGCCCGCGGTCGGCGGCATTTTACATACATATAAACAGTTCTCTATGTGATTAGCCGCGCCCGCATTCAGTGGACGCACATCCGGCAGGACCTGATCCATCAGGCCGCTTGCCTTCAGCATCTCAACCGCCTGGCCGCGGGTGGGGTGGGTAAGCATAAATCGCATTTCCTGACCGATTCTTTCGCGGCTGATCTGTTGTAATTTTGGGGCCAGACTGCACATTGCATTCCAGGTGTCCGGGTGAATGTGAAAATCCAGCCGGGCGGCAAAGCGCACGGCGCGCAGCATACGCAAGTGGTCTTCGGCAAAGCGTTCCATCGGATCGCCGATGGCGCGAAGCAGTTTTTCCGCAATGTCGCGTCGTCCACCGACAAAATCCAGAATGTCGCCGTTGATCGGATTAAAAAACAGCCCGTTGCAGGAAAAGTCCCGCCGCAGAGCATCCTGTTCGGCGGTGCTGAATTTCACCTCGGCGGGTCGCCGACCATCGGAATAGACGCCATCGGTCCGAAAAGTGGCGACTTCCATTGCATGGCCGCCCGAATAAACAAGGATAACACCAAAAGCCGCGCCAACCCGCCGACTTTTCGGGAACAATCTTACAACCTGTTCGGGATGGGCCGAGGTGGCAATATCATAATCCTTGACGGTGCGCCCCAGGAGTTGATCGCGCACCGACCCACCAGCAAAATAGGCTGTATAACCGCCTTCCTGCAATTTTCGCACCACACCCGTGGCACTGGCATACAAAGATGGCTTGGTACCGTCGGTCATGCATGCATTTTAACGCCCGTGGCCGCCAGGGGTCTAGCGCGGATCGACGGCAGTGTGCGAATCGCGAATGGCGCGGCGGAAAGCCGCGGCCCTTGGAGTTCAGGCGCTCCCGCCGGAGACGCGGCGAGCATGCAACGCAGCGCCTGCCACGATGACAATCAATGGCTAACGCGACGCCGCGCCTGACGGGTTTCAGGCACAACGCCTTTTCCGGAGATTTCACCTCCGGCCGCCAACTGGTGAGGCGCGGCGGCCATGACATATTGGGCGGTAACCCGCGAGCGGATCCGCCAGGCAGGCCGGCGGATTTCCCCTGATAGTTTCCAATACTGCACGATTCAGTATAATCTGGCCGATAACCCAATGGTCTGTTCTTTTTGCTCTAAGAAAGGCTTTCGGCATGTTTGACAAGAAAATTTACTTTAATGCATCGCTTCCCCGGTCTGGCTCTACGCTGATGCAGAATATTCTGGCGCAAAATCCGCGGTTTTACTGCACACCGACCAGCGCGGTGATAGACCTGATGCTGGCGAGCCGCAAATATTACACGGAACTTGCCGAATTCAAAGCTCAGGATGCCGACCTGATGCAGAAGGGATTTATCAACTACTGCAAATATGGCTTCCACGGATTTTATGACGGCGTCACGGATAAACCCGTCTGCATTGATAAATGCCGAAGCTGGTTCCATTATTATGACTGGGTGAAGCAGTTTTATCCCAATCCGAAATTTGTGGTCTGCATCCGGGATCTGCGGGCCATACTTTCTTCGATGGAAAAGCTGTTCCGCAAGAATCGCGACCGATCCGACCCGGAAGAAGTGACCGGCACGCTGAACATGATTACCATTAACAATCGTGTGATGCGCTGGTTAAACGGACCGCCCGTGGGTATTGCCATTGGCCGCCTGATTGAGGCAATTCAGACCGGGGTGGTTAAACAATTGCACATCGTCCGGTTTGAGGACCTGACGACCAATCCGCGCGACACCATGAAAAAGGTCTATGACTACCTGGGCGAACCATGGTTTGAACATAATTTTGACCACGTCGAACAGGCCACCCAGGAAAACGACCAGTTGCACACAATTTATGGCGATCATCGCATCCGGCAGAAGGTGGAACCGCTTACCCCGGACTTCCAGGATGTGCTGGGGCGGGACCTAAGCGCGATGGTGCGCAACAATTATGCGCTTTTTTATAACACCTTTTATCCGGAGAAAAAATAATACCCGTACGGTGCCGAGAACTGCGTCCACGGAAGACCACTGGGACTGCAAGAACCATTTTTCGGGCAATCTCCGGTCGGGGCACGTGAGTTGCTATAATCCTTTTTCGCGGCTCGAAATTGCGGCCCGGGCCGCAGCGGAATTTCAGGCCGCGATGAAAGGTCCGCCTTGATTCGGCGGACTTATGTAAAAATCAAAATCGGTAAACGCCGGTTTTGCCGACAATGGATGATTCAATGCCCATGGATTCCACAACCCCACAGATGGCTACAGCAACTGAACGGCTGATTCTTCAGGCGTGCGAACATCTGCGGGAGGGCCGCATCGTTGGCCTGCCCACCGAGACAGTCTACGCGCTGGCCGCGATGCTGTCGGCACCGGCGGCAATTGCGCAGCTTAAGACGCTAAAACAAATCAGCGGTCCGCCCAACTGGGTTATTCATGTTGCGGATAGCACGGCGGTGAAGCGAATAGTGGCCGACGTGCCGGCCATTGCCCAACGCCTGATGAAAAAGCTCTGGCCCGGCCCGCTGGCAATTGAATTGCCCGCCAGCCCGGCAGATGTCCAAAGACTGACCGAGGTGGTCGGGGCGCAAGCCGCCGCGGAATGTATCACCAATGGCTTTATGACCTTTCGCTGCCCGCAGAACCCTTCCACGCTGGCGGTGCTGGCGTCCGTGAGTCATCCGGTGGTCATGATCGGCGCGGGCAATGCCCGCGCGATTCAAGAAGCCGCAGACATACCGGAAAATATCCGCAGCGTCATACCGCTGGTGGTAGACACAGGCCCGACACGGTATCGCAAGGCTTCCACACTGGTGCGCGTGCGGGATGATCAAATGACATTTCTGCGCGAAGGCATGCTGGCCAGACGTATTATTGAACGCATGACCGACCAGGTTGTGCTTTTTCTGTGCAGTGGCAATACCTGTCGCTCGCCTATGGCCGCGGGCATTGCAGCGGTGCGTATGGCCAAAAAGCTTGGCACCCAACCGGCGGATCTTCCGCTGCGGCATATTGTGGTGGAATCGGCCGGTTTGTATGCCGGTCCTGGCGCGCCGGCGACGCCCGACGCCGTGAAGGCCGCCGGAATTTTTGGCGCGGATATTTCCCGCCATCGGTCGCGATCGGTTACAGTGGACATGTTGCGCCGCGCGGACCTGATTTACACAATGACGTCTGGCCATCGGGCCGATGTTCTGGCGATGCTGCCCGACGCGGGCGCAAAAACTTTCACACTCGACCCGGATGCTGATATCGCCGACCCGATCGGTGCCGGTTATGACCAGTATCTTGCGGTGGCGCGCCGCATGGATGACCTGATAAAAAACCGTCTGGCGGAGATACTCTCATGATTATTGCTGTGGCCTCGGACCATCGTGGTTTGCACGCGAAAGTTCATCTGGTGCCGGCGCTGACCGCGGCCGGACACAAAGTGGAGGACTTCGGAGTGCACACTTCCACCGCCTGTGATTATCCGGATCTGGCACTTCCGGCGTGCATGTCAATTATGGACGGCAAGGCGGATCGGGCCATTCTGATAGATGGCAGCGGCATCGGGATGTCCATTGTCGCCAACAAACTGCCGGGCATTCGCGCCGCGGTGGTGCATGATGAACTGACCGCTGAAATTTCGCGTCGTTACAACGATGCCAATGCGCTTTGCCTGGCAGCGGACCTGCTGGGAGAGGAACTCATCAAACGTATCGCAAAGGTCTGGCTTTCCACTGATTTTGAAAATGGCCGCCATTCACGCCGTGTGGACAAAATAATCCTGTGGGAAAAATGTGTGTTTGGTCAGGCGGGAAGCGTGTCGACTCTGCTGGCGGATTTTATCGCAAAAAAAGCTGATATTAATCGGTGAAACCCGAAATCCGGCCTTCAGGCATGGCAATTTTTGCCGCCCCAAGTTACACTTGCCCCAGGATTTGAATTGTACCCGAGGAGGTATTCCATGGCGCGTCTGATTGGTCCGTATAAACCCACCGCTGGTGTAAGTCCATGGCATGATGTGAATCCGGGAAACGGCATCCTTCCCTCCGTTTTTAACGCCATCATCGAAATTCCACTTGGCTCCTCCAATAAATATGAACTCGATAAATATACGGGGCTGCTCCGGCTGGACCGCGTCCTGCATTCGGCGGTTTATTATCCGGCCAACTACGGATTTATTCCGCAAACCATGGCCGACGATGGCGACCCGCTGGATGTGCTGGTGCTGGGTGCCGAGCCGGTCTATCCGCTGACACTGGTGGAAGCCCGTGCCATCGGACTGATGACCATGAAAGACCAGAATGAAGTCGATCATAAAGTGATCGCGGTACATGTAAATGACCCGGAATTCAGCAGCTATTCAGATGTGCACCAATTGCCCCCGCATCGGCTGGCGGTGCTTAAACGGTTTTTTGAAGACTACAAATCCCTGGAAAACAAGCGCGTGGTGGTGGATGATGTGCTTCCCGCAGATTACGCCTTCCCGGTCATTGAACAATCGCTGATGATTTACCGCAAATGGCGCAATGGCGAGGATGTCAGCAAGCTGCTGCACGTAGCCTGAGACTCGTGCCGTCATCGGCGATTGCCGCCGCTCCGCCTTCAGCCGCATTCAATGACAGGAGCATGTTCCATGAGACGTCGCATTTCGGCGGTTATTATGCTTGGCTTGGTTTTGTTGGCCGCGTCAGGGTTGCGGGCCGATTCAACTTCCGCTCCAGCGGCCCCAAAAAGCAGCCGGGCGATAGCGGCTATCCGACGATTCAACCGGCAAATCAAGGCGGCCAAAGTCGCCTACCGGGCCGCGGTGCTGCGCGCCGACCGGTTGGAATACAACGCCCTTCTGGCGGCACAGCAGGCCGCCATGCATGCCGGCAGAGCCAATGAGGTTGTTCGCATTGCAACTTTTATGAAATCGGTCAGCCGACGGTTTAAGCACGATAACCAGCATGGGGCAGCCGTGCCAGGCGCTGGCTTCGGCCCAAATGGGGCGGGAAATGGCGCCGTATTGCACGTGGCTGTGCCCGCATCGCTGGATTGGGTGCCGGTCTGCCATGTATATCAGGGCGAATTGATTACGATTACAGCCACCGGAACCTGGAGCGCCATGGAACAGGGCAAACTCGTGCGAAGCGGACCAGAGGGAATTCTGGTGAACGGCAATTGTCGGCACTATTTAAATGCCCAGATCGCCGGTGCGGGTGTGACTGTGGGAGCGGGCCGCACGATTTTGTGTACACACACCGGGCTGATGCAGTTATCGTGCGCCACCTGGCATCATGCCAACGCCCGCGGCGCGGTGCGAGCAGTCATACGCATCGACCGCCGGTAGCATCTGGTACTCCGCCACAATCGCCAGCATGGCGGCCCAACATGGTGGGCCGATTTGGAGCGCTAATTTTTCCAATTCTTCTTACCAAATCCACGCAAATAGAGGCGCACAAACCGCAGAATATCTGAAAAACCGGCCTGGCCTCGCAGGTCGGCCAAATTCCATTTGCGTCCGCCTTCTGGACTCTGGCTTTATCATGCAAATCGTCGTCATGGTCCTCCATTGCGGCACCGACCGTTAAATCCTGATACCGGATGATTCGGCCAATCTGGATAGCGCATTGCCCGTTAAGAATTCCGTGTATTGAATCCTGGTACTCCGCCCCCATGGATTGCGATTTTTTCCAATCCGCATAGGATAACGGCATGGCAACAGGACTTTTACAGAATCAGACGTGGAATGTAGGCAAGGCTGGCAAACTATGCGCCGCCTGCCAAACCGAGCTTACCGCCGGCAGCCCCTGCTGGGCCGCCCTGGTTGAATGGCCGGCAACTGAAAAACGTGAAAAAGCTGATGAAGACAAGCCGCCTTATGAACGGCTAGACTTTTGCGTAAGCTGCTGGGAAGCAGGCAAACGTCCCAACCCGCCAGCGGAAATGTTTTCCTGGTGGCGGGCACAATTGACCGTGGGGGAAAAAAAGCCGAGCATCTTTGTGGATGATTCCGTACTGCTGGATCTTTTCAACCGCCTGGCAGACCGCCACGACGCCCAGGATGTGCGTTTCCGCTTTGTGCTGGCTTTGCTGTTGATGCGCAAACGCCAACTGCGTTATGAGGGCACCGCCGCACTTTCCGCCGCCCAGCAACAGCAATTTGCAGGTGCCAACCCCCTGCCGGAACTCTGGCGCATGCAGCCGCGCGGTCAGGAACCGGAAACTCTGGTCATAAATCCGCATCTGACCACGGAACAGATCACCGAAGTATCCACACAATTGTCCGGAATACTCGCCGAAGAGGTATAACCTGGCCTGATAAACCGGCCGCTTTGTGTGCTTGTTCGTGTGCAGTGCGAGCCTGAACCTGTTGCGCCGGGAAATCGGTGTAACCTCATTTGTGGTTTGATTACCAATTACCAGCCGAACAATGAATGACAACGATTAAACCGATAGGGGTAATTTACCGGCAGGCAATTGTGACAACAGATAAACGCATCCATGATTTTACCGGGTATCTCCGCCCGCAGATCAGTTGCGCCACATCCGCCCGGTGTCATCCTTGGAGCAACACGTTCTGCCAGCGCTCCGCGCGACGGCCATGCGCCGCCAAAGGGCACCTGAAAGCTGAAAACCGCCCCGTATGTCGGTCTTGTTTCAGCAGCGCAACAAAAATGGTGTGAAGTTACTGGTGGCCCATTCGTCAGACCAAGTATAGCCCCCCATGTATACGAACCGCCGACCTTCGCAGGCAAATTGCATTTGGAAAATTGGATTTGGCAGCACCTCGCGCGAATTTTCACTTATTTCCCGACCGGCCACGCCGGACCGGGGCATATTTACAGGTATTTTCAATTGGTCCGTTTGCCGCCCGAACCAAATTGCTAACCCATTTTTCATAAAGCAGTTAAAGAAAGCTTTTTGCCCGGCCAGCAAGCCTGGAGAATCCACCAAATTTTGCCAAGTGAATGCCCCCGCAATGCCGATAAAATTGGGACGCAATGTGTTTGGCGAGGCCCACGCGTCCCTTGGCTCGCCTGACCGAAACTCTGCACCGCTGGCCTGGGCCGCGGTTGCGCCTTAACGCCGGGAGCGGGAGTTGAATCCGGATGGATTAGTCCGGACTTTTTTAAACGCCCTGCTTCTGGACCATATTCAATGCAAACCACCCGAATGCCCTCAATACCCGCTTACCGAAGGCCGCTGGGGCCACTGGGGCCGCTGGGGCCACTGTTCTTGGCCATCGCCCTGATTCTATTGCTTTCACCCGGCATGGCTCAGGCCAGCCCGGCAGTCAAAGCCACCCGGCCCACAATCACACGCATTCGGGTAATCAGGGCGATTAACCGCGGCATCGCATATCTGCTGGGTCATGAAAAGCCGTCAAAATTCTGGGAAATTGCCAGCCCCGGCCAGCAGTACTGGGGCGGACCAACCTGCCTGGCCGCATACGCCATGCTGGAAGCCGGGCAGGCCACCGGCCGGAACAGCCTTCAGCCGGATTCCAAAACCATGCAACCGATCATGCATTTTCTGGACCATTTGCATCCGGCAAGTACGTATGTGGCATCTTTGCAGATCAGTGCATTAACCGTGTATCCCAGTCACCGCACGGCAACCATGAATGCCATACGCCGCGCCGCCCAATATCTGATTGACTCCCAACACAGCGACGGGGCCTACCACTACACCTGGAACGGCCAAATCGCCAATCCCGTTCTTCCCGGAGACTGGGACAATTCCAACAGCCAGTACGGCGCGCTGGGCGTATGGGCGGCGGGAATTGTCGGCATTAATCCCAAACTTGATTACTGGCAGCGTTGCGATGCCCACTGGCGAAAATGCCAGAATTCCGATGGCGGCTGGGGTTACATGAAAGGGTCCGCTTCCACACGGGCAATGACCGCGGCCGGTCTGGCCAGTCTGTTTATTGTAGATTTATACATCCATAATGGCGTGCATCTGAATCCACATCATGACGCGAATATTAAAAATGGCCTGACCTGGCTGGCAACACATTTCAAAACCAGCGGCAACATGTACTATCTTTACGGCGTTGAGCGCGTGGGCCTGGCCAGCGGCTTGCGCAAGCTCGGCAGCGTGAACTGGTATCGCGCCGGTGCCGATCTTATTATGCACCAGCAAAGCCCAAGCGGTGCCTGGAAGGGATATGTCCTGGGTCAGCCGACGGACGCGGTCTCCACCGCGTATGCCCTGCTTTTCCTGGCCCGCGGACTCAACCCCATAGTGTTTAACAAACTGGCCTATGCCGGTTCATGGGACGCCCGGCCTCATGATGACGCCAACCTGACCCAATGGGTTGGCAATGCCTTTGAACAAACGCTGAACTGGCAGGTGGTTCACGTTAATTCCAACCCTCTCCACTGGCTGGATGCGCCCGTCCTGCTTATTACAGGCCATGGCGATCCGCATTTCACTGCACAGGACATCCGTCATTTCCGCATTTTTATGGACCATGGCGGAATTATCTTTTCGTCCGCGGACGGCGGATCTAAAACGTTCACCGCGGCCATCGAAAAAGCCGTCCAGCGCGTCACTCGCCATTCCGGCAAGCTGACGCCGCTTAAGGCGAACAACTGGATTTACCACGTTCAATTTCCGCTGCCGGCAAGCATGGGAGTGATGGGGCTTTCCAATGGTGTGCGGGTGACATGGGTACACAGCCCGCACGACCTGGGTGCCGACTGGCAGGGAATGAATGATTTTGGTCCGGGAAAACTTTCATTTGAACTGGCGGCAAATGTTTATTTTTATGCCACCAGCAAACGCCGCATTCAACTGCATCTTAATCCATCACCGCCGCTGACGAGTCTTGGCTCACCCCAACGCACCATCCATCTGATATTGGCAAGCCATACTGGCCGGTGGAATCCGGAACCCAATGGCTGGCGAAATTTGGCGGCCTTCGCGGCGGCCCGTTACCGCACCACACTGACCACGCGGGCAAAGCCGCTGGCGGACATTACCCAAGCCAATTCCCGAAGCCTCGTTTATCTGGCGGGAGGCAGCACATTTCACGTTCATTCAAAGGTGGCTCGCCAACTCCGCGATTACCTGAACCATGGCGGAACCCTGGTGGGCGAAGCGATGAACGCCTCCCCCGCTTTTACCGCCGCGTTTGAAAAAATGGTCAGCCGCATTTATCCGCAGGCCTATCTGGAGCCAATTCCGGGCGCAAGCGGAATCTATAACGGCAGAATTACGGCCAGCCGCCGCATCACCCATATTCAATACCGTCGCTTTTATCTGCGTTACCATGGTTTTACCACCCGGCCCCAGCTATTAGGTCTGGTGCACCATGGCCGATACGTGGTTATTTTTTCCCCCTATGATATCTCCAGCGGATTAATCAATACCCATGCCTGGGGCATTAATGGTTACGCCCCCGCCGCCGCCCGCAAACTGCTGATGAATATACTGCTGTATGCGGCCGCTGACGGCAAAACAATTCCACTGCCGCCCCAACCGCAACGGAAAGTTGCCGCCCTTAATGGGTCAAAATCGACAACCGAACGTGCCAATAGCGGCCCGAATTCCACCGTCAAATTGCTGCCAAACCAGACTGCGCTTCCGAGCCAGCCACCTCCGCCCCCCCCACCGGTTATTCCATTGCATTAAGCGGCACGTGGTTCACAACGCGACCGGGAATTGATTCTGCTGCTCCATCGGCCGGCCTGCACCCCACAGACCACCACTTTGCACTGCACCGCGGCCGCTCCGATTTCCGCCAAAAGACCGTCAACTTGACCTGCCAACACGCAGACGCCATGATAAATGGTCTTGAACCGAATCCGATTCGGTATTCAGGAGAGATGGCTGAGTGGCTGAAGGCGCCGGTTTCGAAAACCGGTTAGGGCGAAAGTCCTACTAGGGTTCGAATCCCTATCTCTCCGTTCATTAAAGCAATTTCTATGGCCACCGGCGGTGCCGGGCACCATCGTGCCGATTTTAGCCACATGGCTGAATATGCGCCATACCGCAAAAAAAGGTGTGCCCTTTTTATCGGGAGCCGCAAGCAAAAACGCTGGCGCGCCGACCGGCACGCGAGCATTATCGTCCCGACGAATCGCGTCAACGCATTAGAATCAGCGGCTGGAAATTTGCATCGCCCCCTTTTTTCCGCACCCTGTTCCGGGTTGCGTTGCCCCGGATTTTCGCGGAAAATATGGCTTCATTGTGTCAGCATTACGGCATAATAACCATCACGTTTTGATCGGGCTATTTTATGAGCAACAGCGCGGTGCCACACAGGCGGGCGGTTTTGGAACTCATTGGTCGCACGCCCCTGATACCATTGCACTTTGCCTGTGAAGGTATCACACTGCAGGTCAAGTGTGAATTCCTGAATCCCAGCGGCAGCGTGAAGGATCGCTTCGCCAGAAGTGTGTTGTTAGACGCCGAACAGCAGGGACTTTTACGGCCGGATTCCGTCATCCTGGAATGCAGCAGTGGCAACACGGGTATAGCGCTGGCGATGGTGGGAGCGGCCATGGGTTATGCCGTCACCATTCTGCTGGACAGCAGCGCCAGCGGCGAGCGGATGCGACTAATGCGACAAATGGGGGCCGAGGTGATTACCTTTAAGGGCCGGGGACATTATGAAATGGGTATTGATTTATCCCGGCAGATGGCCGCGACCGATAGTCGCTATTTTCTGCCGCGTCAATTTGAAAATAAACTGAATCGGGATGACCATGAACAGGTGACTGGGCAGGAGATATTGCGGCAGGTGGATGGGCAAATTGATGCGTTTGTCAGCGGCTATGGCACTGGAGCCACCCTGGCAGGCTGTGGCCGGGCCATTCAGAGGCGTTGGCCGCAGTCACGAATAATTGCCATGGAGCCGGCAGAGCAGGCATTGCTGGCGGGAGAATATCCCTGTTGTCACCACATTGAAGGCATTGCGGACGGGTTTATTCCAAAATTGCTTGAGGATGCACCGATAAATGGGCATGTCAAAGTAAGCAGTGCCGTCGCAATTGCCATGACACAAAGACTGCATCGTGAGTTCGGGCTGTTGGTGGGTGTTTCATCGGGTGCAAATGTTGCCGCGGCGCTGCAGGTTGCGGCCCAAACAGGGGCAGGATCACGCGTGGTGACACTGTTGTGCGACCGCGCGGAACGTTATTTCAGCACGCCACTGTTTGATGGGTCTGCCGATTTTCGGTAACCGGTGGCGAACCACGGTTTTATTTAAACATACCTATGCGGCCTGCACAAAAAATATAGCAATCGTTGGCCTGCCCAGGCTTTCTGAAAATTCGGTCGAGCTTCGCAGCCACAAATAAATACAGTACGCTTGTTCCATCCCACGACTTAGGCTTGGCCCCATGGAAGACTGCTTGTATCGCGGGAAAATGGATGGCCTTCGCATTTTAAAATTTGACTGCCGATTGTGGACCGCATCCCCCTTCCAATGCAGTCCAATGCCGCGGGTGCGGGTGCATCAATAGCCCTGATTGCGCTATCGCCATCCGCATGTATCATCCCCAAACCCGTCATTTACCAGCCGGCACCATTCTTTCAAGCCGTTGCCATTGTAACCATTCATGGCTTATCTGTGGACCAAGCTTGCCTGCGTTGGCCACTATTTTTGGGTACCAGTTGGCCATCCAGCCAGCAGTGTTAATGATGCGGGCCTTTAAAGCGACTATCGAGTCAGTGGAACCATCCGCCAGCGGATTGCCACACCGACTGCACCAGCGGTCCAAGGAAACAAGCGGCCAAAACACCGGCAAGCCGGACGGCCATCGGCTCTCCGCGTTTTTTCTGCTTTTTAATCCTTCGCTTACAAAGCCATCTATTTTTGCATTTTCAGGTGCCTGTAAAACGCCGCCTGCACCCCCACGTAAATTATGAGGGGTGCGGTCTTCAGAGCCGTGCCATGCAACTGGGCAGAAAAGCGGTACGGTCCATAAACAGAGAGGTCAAACTCTCGATTCAGCACCAAGGGCCGCCAATAGGTATAAACTTCGCCGGGCGTAAGGGTTAATTTTTTTATAGTCGGCGGATGCCTCCACCGCCGCATCGCCAGCAGCCTTCCATATGCGTTGAGCGGCGTAGGTGAATCCTTCAGGACCATGGTATCCCGGTTATAAAACGGCCCAATTACCGTGCGTTGGGCAAAATCGATATGGGGATTACCGGTCAGGGCGACGCTTGCAGCCCGTTTGCCACTGCATCGAAACAGAATCCGTACCCGGGCAACTGGGTTTATCAAACCAGAATGAGGACCGATGTATGCGGCAATCTGGAAACCATTGCGGGATTTTCCCCAATCAATGGCATTAAGTGCCTTTGCCGCAAATTTGCAAGCGGCAGGCCCATCGGGCTTATCTTTACCTGCGAGCACGCTAAACCTAATAACGTTACTGACCGTCCCCATACCGGCGAGCTGCGCCTCGTAGGTGCCCGGCAGACTCAAATCGAAGATATGCGAATAGTTCAGAGGCAGACCCAGCGTGGCGGACTTTCCAGGAAGCAGATGCCACGCCATGCTCGCAAAAATTGCTTCCGGGTGGCGATATCCATCGCGGACATTCCTCAAAAATGTCGTTGGCACCACTCCGCCGGGTCCCCAGCACCATGTCTTGGGGAATTCCATCCATGGCGGAATTCCTGATGCAAACAGCAATCTCCGGCGACCATTGTTCGTCAACCTGATTTTCAGGTCCAACGTTTCACCAGTGCGCAACGCCGGTGGACAGCCTATTGCTAGGCCAAGGCCATGGGAAGATTTGCGATTCAATGGCTTCGCGGGAATCAGAGGCTTTATCCATGAAGGATGAAATCCACCCCTAGCCCAAGCCGGAGCGCCTGGGGCGAATAACCGCGACATCACGAGCAACAGGATGCAGACTGCGGGCCGCATCCCTGCCACAGGTCAGAAACAGCCGCAATGCCTAATGGCTCGAATTGCCCGATATCCGCTAAAAATACGCTGAATCATAAATCTAACTCCAGTCGTGGTTCCAAGCTATTTTTCATTCAAATTGTCTATTTGCCAGGATACTCCACGTCGGGAAGGTATCAGTGGCTTTACCGGCCGGATTCTTGGCGATACCGGCCTCGCTGGTCACTTGCCATTGTCCGGCATTAAGTAAATCTGTTCCGCCCCAGTTCCAATCTACGGAATCAATTGGAACCCAGATCGACCCTGCCGGCTTTGGCTTATACAGTAGCCACATGGTGGCCCTATCGCTCACGACAATCTTTGCGACCTTTGCGACATCGTTGACGCCCTCATTCGCATTCTGGGCCGCCAAAGGGGCCGTTGCTGGGTTATCGTTAATCTCGAAGACATTCAGGTCGGGGAAGTTCGGCCCCAATGGGTACGGGAACGCCGTGTCCAGCCCGCCGCCGGTAATAACCCCCAACACATTTCCATTGGCATCATAAAAGACCTGGCTCGGGTAATAAACCTGAACCCACGTAAAATCACCATTGAATCCCGCGACAGCCCCCGGCTTGGCTAGGAGGTCGATGCCGACTTGAGCCGGATTTGGGCTCCCCGCATCCGGCGGATTGAGTACAATGTCGCCAAAAGCCATTGCATCCGGCCCTAATCCTTGCACCGCATCCGTGCCTCCGCAGGCAACGGAGGTTACCGTCGAAACAGCCTCGGTTGGCTTTGTCACGTCGAAAGTCGTCTTCACCGCTGATGAAGGACTGCGACCGGAACGAAATACCTGCACATCCTTACTTTGACTCTGGTCGTTATCGCCAGCGTTGTAATAATAATACTGGTTTGGCGCGGGGAATATCTCACCGTTGGTATTTGCCGGATTCAGAGCAGTGACATAACTCGGCGCATTTGTGGCCGGATCATAACCCGCTATTGCCGTGGAGTTATTGCCGCCCGCGCCCGCGATGATCCAAGAAAAGTTTTTAGCCAGATCAACCGGGGCCAGATTCGTTATCCCGAGTTGGATTGGATACCCCGCATGAACATTGGTCTGTTTGTCTGTCACGACTGCACCGCTATCGGCAGTGCCCCCGACCACCGGGCCGGTATAGGTAATATCCAACGTATAGCTGGTCAAATCCTGCGGCCCGGCATTTCCGGAGCCGCTCCAATACTGGCTGGTTTGCGTATCCGTCACTGTCACTCCGCAGGAAACCGAGACCGCCCAATAGCCCGCAATCAGCGGCGTAAATGTCAACGTTGCACCCGAACTCGCCGAGGGCTGCGTCGGGCTTATGGAATCAGTATAACTATCCGCCGGCGGGCTTCCATAGGTTTCGGCCTGAAGTGCCTTATATTGCACCTGGCCAATCGACCAATTGTATTGTGCGGACAAACCGCCTTACGACACGCCCCCCGGTTTGCCGGTTGGAAAACGGCCAGTTCTATGGAACGATTATTTTTTCCCAAGGTGACCAGATGTGCGTGTGGGCCAATCTGACGCGAACGCGATAGACGCCGGAAAGGCTCATGTCGAACCGGCAGCTCAGATTTATCGGCTCGGCATATTTGTATACCATGCCGGGCTTAAGCGTGTAGTTTTTCCATTCGAGCTTAGCCTTTGCCGGATTTTTGGCCAGCCATTTGCCGTATGCGGTGAGTGGGGTCGGCGTTTTTCGTAGGAAGGGGACATTGTGCGGCTTGGGCACCTGCACGACAGTGTATTCACCGGGGTAACTCGGACCGGTTACATCCATTGCCGCGAAATCAGCAAATGGATTTCCGGTGAGCCGCACGACCGCCGGTCTCTTTCCGGGATTTGAGAATTCCGCGCGGACGCTGATTGGCCCGGACCCGCCCGTCTTTGCACTCGTTAGCAGTACCTGGACGCTTCCACGGGCATTCTTGGGGGGTGTCGGCATAGCTCCGCCAGATTGGATAAGCGTTTGCTTCGGGAGTTCCTGGTAGGGAGTGGTCACGGTTACCTTAAGCCAATTGCTGCGAATGGGCTTGCTGCCATGTGGCCAACGCCATGGCTGGCCGCGGACTGTGTGAATGGTGGCACTTCCGTCCTGAATCAGGCTGAGATGTGGACCGAGACGACGCCAAGCCGATATGGGCCCAGAACCTGCGGATTGGAGGCCATATTTTGTGTGCAATTGAATCCGGTACTCGCCCGGCATCGTCATGTCCAGAAAACGCCCAGCCAGCACCGCTCGGTTCCCCACGCTGTTGGTGAAATATTCCGCCTGCTTCCCGGACATCACAACTTGGATTGGCGGGAACCAGTGGCGGGGTACAGCGATTTGGCCACGACACTCCTGGCCAAACCGTAAATGGAAAACTCGCAGGTTCCCGGCGACGAAGATACCCCGTAACAGAAATGTGTACCGCGCGGGGTAGGATTGGACAAAGCAAAGCGGAAGTTTCCCCTTGTTCGAGAAAGAAGCGACAATCGGAACCATCGCTCCCGCGATGAATTGTTTCGGGTTGGCCCTTATCAGAAGTGAAACACCCTTGATTCTCTGCGCGGGGTGCATGGGGTTCGCTCGCACCGGCCCTGCGTATGCCGTCCAGAGTAGGACCACTGCCACGATTTTCAGAACCATTCTCATTTTTGCAATCCTTTATCAATTAAAGTGGAGGCGTTGGCACGGATAAAATCTGCGACCACTCCGGATATTTGTCTGTGGATCCGGATCCCGCCGCACCCGCCGCCGCTGGCGAAGCGTTGGCGAACGTCCACACCTTGTTCGCAACATTCCACGTCAACGTTCCGCCCCAATGCCATGGGCACGATTCCAGCGGTATATCGATTGCCCCTGTCATTTTTGGCGTATACATCACCCACATCACGGGGGAATCGTCAATGGTCAGTTGCGAGTAATTCACCAGATTGGATTTGGCGTCCGTCGTCTCATCCGGGCCGTCAAGCACATCATCTTGTCCGCCAACTAAATGGTTCTTGTCGTAGGGATCCGTCCCGTCGAGCCCCGTACCAGCGGCTGTGAAGTTAAGAATTGGATTGATGCCCGTCCAAAGGTCATTTTCCGTTTATACTTGCACGAAATAACTGGTCCCGTTGAACGTCGTGCCGCTGAATATTGTAAATGCAAAATTTGCGGGTGGCGTATACACCGGGCTGGTAAGGCTCTGAGCACCGCCGCCCAGGTCGGTTGTGGCGCCTGCAAAGGTCTGCACGCCGGGCGGCAGGGTGAAACTGCCGTCGGTATAACTCACATTGCCCTGCTGGGCATTAACCGCTGCAGCCATGGCCAGACATATTTGGATTTTGGTTTTGATAAAGGTTCAACCGCTCCTTTCTTTTCTTATAAATAGCATCTTAGCGTTGGCCTGTTACAGACTTAGGTTTAGATTTGGGCTTTGGCTTGTGGAAAAAGTCATTGTCGTAGATGGCCTCGCCAATGGTTCCTGATTTTAAGCCGGTGTCAGCAAGCCGAATCTGTATGCGATAAATACCTGGAAGCGTCAGGTCGAATCGGCGGCTGATTAACAATGGTTTGGCATAAGCATAAACCTTTCCCGGAAGAAGGATGTCTGACTTGCCACCCTCGGACTTGGCAGGGTATTTCTTAAGCCAGCGACCATACGCAGTCAACTTGGTTTTGCCGAAAACGAGATATTTTCCGGTTGAATATGAGCGATACCTTACTCCTGTCGGCCCGAATACTTGTATATTTGAAAAATCCGCTGCACAAAGTCCCACAAGATGAATAACATGCGCTCCGGCGCCAGTGTTGCGAATCTCAACCGTGACACGGATGGGTGCAAACTGCTTGATCGCTTCGGCGGTTGGCTTGATGCCCAACTGCATACCATGGCAAATTGGCCCCCATTTATAACCCTTTGCCGGCGAAGTCTGCACTAACGCCAACCCACGTATTGCTTTAGGAGAGGCTATCCGAATTGGAATTGGTGCAGATTTTGGCCCACAATTACCAACCGTGCGATAAATTCCGGGTAATGTTATATCGAAATGATGATTCAGGACATATTCTCCCGCAGCGTAGGTTTGTCCGGGTTTGATATCCACCCAGCCGGAGCTACCGCCAGGCGGAGATTGGGATATGTAAGCCTCATATGCCGTCAGCCCGGTGTCGCTGTCCTCTGGCCCGGTTAGGGAAAAGCTGATAGAGAATTCACCAAAACTGGAAGGCCACCACAGCCGCCAAGGTTGCTGGCTTGAATTTCGCACCTTGGCAATCAGCTCCACCCTTTGCCCGCCGTGGAAACTGCGTCTGGTTGGGCGTAACGCAAGTTGAATTCCATCTTTCGGTGGCCCCCATTTCCATGGTCGATTAGCTGGAAGGCCCAGCGAAACCGTCATGGGAATAGCTATGAAGGCAAGACAGACCACAATAAACGGGATGCGTTTTATTGATCGTATCATACATATTCTCTTTAAAATCACCTGTGCTGCACAGTCTTCAGTGCCACTGGTGGGAAAGTAATCCCGACCAAGTTGGAAACACGTTTGTTTCATTGGATGGCGTTTTTGTTGGCGCGGAATAGTGCGTCGGATTGCCTACGAATACCCATGTGTTACTTCCCGCAGCTTTGGGAACAATTGTCGCTGCCCACCACCATTCTTGGCTGGCGATTGGTATCCAAATCGAATTTTATACCGACGGCTGGTAGATCATCCACATAGTAGCCTTGTCGTTAATTGTTACTTGGACCCCAGCGACACCTTGGGCTGGGAGATCTTGTGCCACCGGATTGCGGGCGCTTCCATCGTTTTGATATGGGAATTGCGTATCCAATCCCGGCTGGTTCAAATGATACACAGTCCCTCCCGCAGTGGTGTAGGTACGATTGGGTTGGTAGACCTGAGCCCAGCCTAATTTTCCAGCAAATTGTGTCGGTAGGCTGTCGTCATTGCTGAAATAGATGCCAGAATCGTTGTTTTTAACCGTAATGGGCTGGCCGAAACCGACGCCATATACATTTAAACCACTTATCTTGAATTGACCTATCGCGACGCCCACAGGTGTCTGAGTCGAAATTCGTATCTTGGGTTTTGTAACGATAAATGTCGTTTTGGCCGAAATGTTCTCCCCTTGCGGTGATAAACTGGCATTGAATGTTCCGGATTCCGTGTAGTAATAGGTGGTGAGGGCCGCCGCTGTAACTGTTGCTGGATCAAGGGTGACAACCTGCGTGGCATCAGTGGTTGGGTTATAACCGCCGATTGCCGCTGAGCCGTTCCCACCCGCACCTTGAATGGTCCAGGTAAACTGACCGGCCAGATCAGAGGGAGCGAGCACCGCGCCGAGCTGTATCGGCCAGCCGGCGTGAACATTGCTTTGCCCGTTGGTCACCACCGTACCACTGTCGGGATTGGTTTGTCCAACCACCGGGCCGGTATAGGTAATATCCAGCGTATAGCTGGTCAAATTATCCGGCCCGCAGTTGGCGCTGCCGCTCCATTTCTCGTTGTTCTTCGTGTCGGTAACTGTCACTGTGCAACTCGTGGAAACGCTCCAATAACCCGCGATCTTCGGCGTAAACTCCAGACCGGCGCTTGAGCCTGTCGAAGGCTGCGATGGGCTTATGGAATCAGTATAGCTGTTGGATGGCGGCGAACCAAATTGATCGGCGGCCCAAAGCAACGCGGTGGCGACCGCAGCCGCCAGCAGGAGCGCGAAGACCGCAGGTATTCGGTACCTGCGCACTTCGGAAGGTAATATTTTGCCCTGCGGCCTATGCATTTCATTCGCCCTGGTGCAGCCCCACCCTCAATCCAGACTACCGTACCGATATGACCCGGTCGTAGCGGAGGGACGAAGCCTGGTATTCCGATGGGAGACGGACCTCAGTCAACTGCCCGTTGCGGTGGTTATAGAACTGGATTGTTTGCCGCCGCCAATTGATGAAGGTAAACAAGTTGCCGCCAGGTGAAGCGGCAAAAGATTTTGCCAGCGACCCAAAAGTGCCACGGAATGTTTTGCTCCATAGCACTTTATGTGCGCCTAAATCGTACATGTAAAGCACGGTCTGCGCAGGCCGCGGAGCAGGATTGCCGGTACCGCCCAGGAAGGCAACGCAAGCCAGGAGGGGCCTGCCACCAACGTACACGACGTGCGCATTGGCGATTCCAGGTGGCCCGGCGAACACCCTCTTTCTGGCCGTGGCCATGTTCGCTTGCGCGAGCCGCTTGAAGCCTCCATGGCGGTCCCAGGCAACCAGGCCATATCGGCTCGCATAAACCAGCCCGCCGCCCTTCGGAACCGACCGCAGGATTCGTCGGGAGATCGCGCCGGTGGAAGGCGTATACCACCAGGCCCTTGCGTGTTTCCTGCCGCATGCGCAATAGAATATTACGCCGCGCGGCACAGTTACAGCCCGGAAAAGCGGATCGCTTTGCTTCTTGAGGGGAAGCGATAATTTACCCGCGGTAACACCGGTTCTTGTGTTGACGCATGCAATCCAACTCTTCTCCGGTGAAAGTGAAGCCGGATTCCCCGCTTTTCGCAGCTTCCATGCTTGGAAATACGCTCCGGCTCCCACGATGCCGACCCCTTCTTGAATGCCCGCAATGGGAGGCGGCGGCATGAATCTTAACGCGCCGGCTGCACCCTTTGATATCGTCGTCATGGTCGTCGTATTCCAGAGCGTGAAGGCCAATTTCGGCGAAGAACCATTTGCCCCGGGTCTGACACCCACGACGGCCAATGTCTTGCCAGCGACACCAAACGAAATCACGCCATGAAACAAATGCATCTGACGCAAGGCCCCCGCCTCGCGGAGAGTCTGTAGGGTCCATCCTTTCCTGGCTAGCATCAGCAGCGAAGCCGAATGAGCGTATGCGAGGCCGCATTGAACGACCACGGCCAGCCAGACGAGGACGGTCAACCGTCGTTGTATCGGAAAGAAAATGATTCTGCGGAACATTCGCATCTTCGACACCCTTCAAATAGCCGATTTAAGTGGGGCAAGCGGAACTCGATCAACAATTTTCCTGGTCGCACCGATCACCGCCGAATTGAGTGGGGTTGCAACCGCCGGTGCAGCCGGAATCGGTTCCGCTGCCCGCGTTGCCGCAGGATATATTCGTGCATATATAATATCCTCTGGCACCTGAGCTGGGTTGAGCACACCACATGGGACCGCAGGGCGTCGTACCGGTACAGCCCGCCACGTCTTTCGGCGACGGCGGCGTCGTGCTGCAAAGGTCGCTGTAGGTGCAGCAGTACCATTTCGAATCTGCGGGGTTTTGGCAACACTGAACCCAACCATACCCTTGACTTGTGTAGCCACCTGGAGCCGTGCACGTGGCCGAACACACGTGGCCGTGCAGGCCGCACCAATTCCAAGGAAGCGGGTTCGGATTGGGGGGTGCCACGACATTTGCCGGCGGTGCCGCAAGATTCAGGGAGGCGCTGTCGGCTTGAGATTTTGTAATCTCGAAGAGCTCCACCTTTGTGGCGATGACTATGCCCGCAGCCCCGAATATGCCTCTGCTGAGCCTCGAAAGAAACATCCGACGGCTCGCCAATCTCGTGTGACGTGTGAGCTTGCGGGCCAGGTTGCGATCAAAACCATCCCAATCTGTCATTTCAGATTCCCTTTCTTAAATTCCTTCTTACCGAGCCTTGGCAACCTCTGCCGCAGGCATGTCTGCCAGCGGACTGGCAGATGCTGCGGACTCCGCCAGATCACCAGCCGCCTCGAGCAGACTTTCGACGTGGCTGATCTCATTAACCAGCCCCCGAGCTAAAACTTTTTCCCCCGCATCAACCAGCACCCCAAATGGAACGAATCCAATACCCAAATCGCCTCGCAGCGCTGTGTCCTCCGCCAAAATGAGTCCATGGCTTTTGGGCGGCGACCCACCGATCGGCAGTTTGTCATAGATCATGACGATCCGCACCACCCCTCGCCATTGCGGAACTAATGCCTCCGCCGCTTCACGAACAGCACCGCAAACGGAGCACGACCTACCGGCGAATAAATAAAGAGTTGATAGATCGCTTTGCTCCAACGCGATCCTCGCCGTGTATTGCGAAATGTATTCACCTATGCGCGGCGAGAGATCGGCGGTGCTACGAGCCCCGACCGGGCCAAGACGCCCGAGCATCAGGCCGATCTGTCGAAGCGCGACATAAAGCACGTTGGCTAACAGCAGAAGACCAATTGAGTTGATCGTAGCCCAGATTACCATCGCGGACCGCTGTCGGCGGCCTGCCGGCGAAACCTGAAAACTCGTCGCATCCAATTTGCCATCCCCATAACCCGTCATTTACCAGCCGGCACCATTCTTTCAAGCCGTTGCCATTGTAACCATTCATGGCTTATCTGTGGACCAAGCTTGCCTGCATTGGCCACTATTTTTGGGTACCAGTTGGCCATCCAGCCAGCAGTGTTAATGATGCGGGCCTTTTGTGCCGGTTTTGGCGATAGCAGCCACGCATGAATATACGCCTGTTCTGAAACCAGAAACACCAATGGTGAGCCTTTGCCATCCGCGTGGTACCGCGCGAGGTATTCTGTCGCATCCGCTTGCAGGTGGGGAATAT
>JAJZOA010000052.1 GCA_021852225.1 Planctomycetota bacterium | reverse complement strand
TATTGGTTTCCGACCAGATGCTCATGTAGGGATCAAACGTGACCAGCGGCACCGCCGGCGGACGAAAGGCCGGAACAGCTACCGCCGCGCGCAGTTGCGATAACATCACCCACGGCAACAGAGACAATATGCAAACTAATAAAACACGCTTAAAATCACGCGCCATGAACAAACCTCCAACTGCAGCGAAGCAAAAACAACTCCCTCTCTTTTGCCCGCCTCGGACAGCGGTGACATCAGTTCACCTTCCACTGCATAATTCCGCCGGAAAAGTGCGGCTTAAGCTGCACCACCATTCGTAACGCTCCGGTTGCCACAGGCGTAAATCGCACGATGTTTTACCCATTGATTGTGTCGCCCCATGGTAAAAATCACGTGGACCAGCACATGAAGTCTGCAACCATGCAAAAAACCTCCTCCGGGAGCACAAGGAGTAAAAGCTTCCGGAGGAGGTGTATTCAGGAATATCCGAAACTACGAGTTCCAATATTTACGACTACGAAAAAAAGAAGAATTAATCAAAATAGAAAATCGACAATTCCAGCGGCACCAGGCTCGGAGGCGCGAATGTGCCAGTCGCCAGGGGAGCGTGGGTTGGTTACCAGCGCGGGGTTTCCAAATTCAAACCAGGAAACATGCCCATCCATAAAAGCCTTATTCCCCCCTTCAGGCATGCCGGTCGCCGGGTTCAGGTGCGAGGAAGCACCACCTTCGTAGGCACCCGGTGAATTGGCATAGTTTCCATTGGTCTCGAGAATCGAGTCGGTGATAATTGGAATATCACTCGGCGCAATACCGCCATCCAAGCCCGAGGGTTCGGTTTTGGCCTGGTACTGCGGTGCCACGCCCCCGTAAATCCATCGCACAGAGCCATTGATGACCGATTCGCCATAAAACGGGTAAGGATAATAATTCCCCGGTGGATTCGGTGCGCCCTGAAGAGACGTGCTATCTGGGTAAACACTCGACGTGGGGCGCTGAATCAACCAGAAATACCCGGTCACACAATAATGTAAAAGTGATCCGTAAACAACGTTCCTGTTGCTGGCGGGGTTGGCTGGATTCCCGCCAGTTTCAGTGGGCGGAGTCCAGAAGGGAAGTATCTTCGTTGACGGGTAGGCATTATATTGAAGCGTTGGATTCGATTCCAAGTTGGATGGGCAATAAAAATTAGCCATCGCCGTGCCACTTTGCACAAGCATGTCCCGGGTGCCAAATTCCATATCCCAAAGCCAATGGCCGGGCTGCTCAAGAAACTGCGGGCGGATGAGATCGGGATAGAACCCTTTGTTTGAATCCGCGTAAACCATCAGTGCCTCAGAATCATTATGGAGATTGGATGCACAGACTATTTGGTTGGCCAACTCCTTGGCCCGAGCCAAAGCTGGAAGCAGCAGTGCAATCAACAACGCAATGATAGAAATAACCACCAGCAATTCAATAAGGGTGAAACCTCTGCGATTCTTCAGACGATTCATTTTCAACTCCTTGTTGGCACAACACTACTTTTAATCAGCCGCTTCGATGACGCAACGACGAAAGGGGGCCGTGCAGGAAAACCCGCACGGCCCCGCGATCCGGTTAATCAGTTGCGGATGCGGCTGCGCCGGACCAGCAGCATACTAAGGCACCCCGCGGCAAGAATCGCCAGTGTTGCCGGTGCAGGAACTGGCACAAGAGTCTGGTAATCACTGAGCACTTGGCCAGGCGTTAGCGCTGAGCCGTAGATGCGGAAGTCACTGGTACCGCCGGTAAATGCCGGGTCATTGTACGGATCAAATCCGCCGATACCGTTATTGGTCCCCGTGCTGGTGATGGACGCCAGATTAATCGCATTGGTACCGGAAAGCACGACACTACCTTGCAGAGCCCCATTAACGTAGAGACTAAAGGTGTCAGTCGTAGCATTCCAAGTCAACGTTTCCATCGTGGGGGTGCCAACCGGCATGTGGCCGCCAACGTAGTTAAGTGGGTTGTAGCCAACCTCGCCGGACATGTAAAGGTTGTCTTGCCGTTCGGGATGGGAGACTAAAAAAGTTGCTTTATTATTTCCAAGACTGAACAGCGTGCTCCAAGCCTGATTGGCTGAAGTACTTGTGGCAATATCCTCGACGGAGAAGCTCCCGGTTATTGAACTGAGAGCCGCTACGGGAATTGACATTCCCTGCTGTCCCGTGACCGTGTTGCTGGTGATCAACTGACCCCCGCTGACCGTCGCGCCACCCACAATAGTGCCGCTGGTGCTTGAGGATGCCGCCGTACCAGAGTCAGGCACGGTCCCACCGGATATGGCACTGTTGCTGAAATTCCAATCATGCAACGGGGCCGGGCTGGGCGAGGGCGTTGGTGCAGCGGGTGCGACGTAACCGGTCGGACCTGAAGCGAAGTTTGCTTGGATCTGCGATTGCGTCAACGCCGAATTGTAGATGCGAAAATCATAGGTGTTTCCTAAGGTTCCGCCATCGGCGCTGTAAGGATCAAATCCGATTCCGCCGCCTGGGCCCGAGTTAATTGCGCTTGCGACGTCGTTCATTGAAAATCCGGTCTGCTTAACGGTGTCCGCCAAGTTGCCGTTGACGTAGAAATTCAAATTGGTTCCGTCGTATGTAGCTGCAATCAAGTCAATGGGCCCAAGAGGGTAATCATTCCCACGAAGAGTATTGACGTTGGCGGGATTGGCTGCCGGATCCTGCGCGATGACCGCCCCGTTGTAATTATTGCCGAAGCTCGAATAGGCCGTTGTCCATGCACCGGACGCGGCGCTGTTTCCCCAGCCCCACAGTGCGTCATAGCCATCACCGGACTTGCCATTAAGCGGTGAAATAGAAACGTAATCTTCAATGGTATAGGTGGAGCCCAATCCTTGGAGCACCGAGTTCGGTAGATACATTCCTGAGCCAGATGCGTTTGTGGACTCAAAGGTAGCCGCCGGAACTTCCATTGTTGACGACGCTAGCATTTGAAATAGTCCCAGCATAGGCCGATGAGCCCAGGGAACCGGTATCCGCAATGGAAGTTGCACCGTTCGCAGCCGTTGTAAACACCCATTCATGTACCGGTGACGGTGCCGCAGTTGTTGTTGCGTTCGCCAGTGATGGAATCCCGGCGATCAGGGTTGCCGCGCCAGCGGACGCAAGCAAGAAGGAAGAGGATTTCAGGGGTATCATAAATTACTCCTATCTCCCGATGGGAGAAAACTAACATTCTGTCTACCGGACAGAAAACGGAGGCGAAATAACACGCTATCCGCCCAATTCAGAGTCAAATTCGTTTACTACTGGCGAACACATATACAAATCCGCCGAGAAATCATGTTATTGATTTCAGTTCAATAACCGTATGCCAATCTCCAACCAAGCCAGATCAAGGACATTCCGCCAAGCTCACCAGCCGCGAAGTTCAGACGCAACGCAGCTTCTCAAGCTGAAACGTCCGAGACCAACTCCGCGAAGGACGATGCTTTGAAGGGCGTCCGTGCACTTCAATCTACTTAAATAACTTTGGTTAGTATATATCGCCGTCAGCCGCATGTCAAGCCCGGACAAAAATTCGTCTTCGGTAATTTTAGCATCTCCTGTTTGAACGCAACACATCCGAGAACTTCTTGTGCTCAAGCATTTATCAAACAATGTTTATTATATAACATGCGGAGGTGGTTGTCAAGAAAATTCCTTTTCTTTTTTTCCGCACGTCAACCCCGAACCCCGCCGCACTGATCAAGGCCCGGCAAACCGGTAGCGGATGAACCGCTAACTGCCCCATGAAAGGCATAATAACCAGCGGCGGTTAAGCTTCCCTTGGCGAACTCAGGGGCATTGGGGCATGTCATTGGGGGCATGTCATAGCGTCATCGCCGCGACTCTGCTATCATCGTGGCACGTGCGACTGAACACGATCGGATTGATTAACCGTATGAAACCAGCGAAAACAACAACTCGGGATACCGGCATAAAGTTCGAGCGGGACAGAAGACCAGCATCCGCACATATGTTGCGCTCCGGGCGGCCACGGCTGGTTAAGCAGGTAAACCAGCGCAGCGTTTTTGAGATTGTGCAAAGCTTAGGGTCTGTATCACGCGCGGAGTTAGCCCGGCGTTCCGGTGCCAGTATGCCGACGGCTTCCAAGACCGTTTCTCGGCTTACGAAACTCGGACTCATTGAAGAACATGGAATTGTTTCCCCCGATGGCAAAGGTCGCCCCAGCGTGATGTATCGCCTGGCCAGCAAAAAGTCACGGGTAATCGGAATATCCTTCGAGCCACATCGATGCCGTGTCGTCTGTGCAGGAATCGACGGAATTTATAATACTGCGTCAATTAGAGAGTTTCCCACGCCCGCCACCTACCGGGAACTTATTGACAGAACAATCGCCATCATGAAGTCGGTGGAAAGCACCCAGGCGAAAACACTGCGAATAGGAATCAGTGTGCCGGGAAATGTGGACAATTTGGCACAGCAATGCCTCTTTGCGCCCAATCTGCATATCCTTGACGGACGCAAGCCGGGGATTGACATTCAAAACGCCCTGGGCATCGAAACGCGAATTGTGCATGAGACCATTGCCACATGCCTCGCGGAACGTATGTACGGGGAAGCCCGAGGCGTGCGAAATTTTGTCATGATCGGCACCTATGAAGGATTCGGAATGTGTGCGGTTGTTAATGGAGACCTGCTGATTGGCGCGCATGGCCTGGCCGGAGAACTCGGGCATATTACGGTTCAGCCCGACGGTGATCTCTGCGGCTGCGGCAACCGCGGTTGCCTGGAAACATT
>JAJZOA010000304.1 GCA_021852225.1 Planctomycetota bacterium | reverse complement strand
ATACAGCCATCACAATGCCACTCAGGCGGATGAATCGCCCGCCGAAGTCCTTAACCGCATCGCCCAGGCTGGCCATTTGGATCTGATGGAAGCCCACGAAGCCCACACCATTGTGCCTGATGTTTCCGATGCGGTGGCCTTTTATTTTAAAAAACATGCCGACCGATATCCCGGGCTGGTTATTGCCGCAGGCACGCACCGTGTTTATCCGTTGAATTCAGTTGCCGCCCAAATTATCGGCACCATGCGGCCGGCCGGTCCAGCGGCCATTCACGCCAATCCTTTTGTGTTGCCCGATCTGATTCCAGGAACCTTGACCGACACCCGAGGCAACCTTGGCGGCCTGCTTCCAGGGGATCTGGTGGGCGCATCGGGCGTGGAACTCGCGGCCGATGCCCTGCTGCGCGGCCGACGCGGCGTGAAACTGTTGAATCTGGATGGGAAAGTTGTGCCGGCCGATACGCGCCCGCCGCGAGCCGGAAAAACGGTCCGATTGACCCTGGATGCTCGCCTTGTGCAAACGCTTCAACGGCAATTGCTTGCCCCGGCCAGCAAACTGCTGAATTTTGATGGCTCCATGCACAACTGCGCACTGGCGGTCATTTCCATTCGCACCGGGAATGTTCTGGCGATGCTGTCCCTGCCAACCTATAACGCCAATTCGTATCATCGCGATTTTACCAAACTTGCCGCGGACAATGCCTTTCCATTGCTTAATCGCGCGATTGACAGTCCCTATCCACCGGGCAGCATTGTCAAACCAATTGAATCCACATTTGCTGTTCTTGACGGTGTGATTACGCCCAATACAGTCATCAACTGCGGAGCTTATTTTTTCCCGGGGCATCCCAATGTCTTCCGGAATTGGACCTATCCGGTCGCACCCGGCCCGTTGCGGCTTACCGCCGCCATTGAACAATCATGCGATACCTATTTTTACCGCGTGGGTATGCTTCTGGGGCTTAAGCGACTGGTGCGGGGCTACCAATCTTTCGGACTTGGATCCCCCACCGGGGTCGGCCTGGCCGACGAAACCGGCGGATATCTGCCGCGAATTGTCGGTAATCTGACCCGGCCTGCGGACCGCACCAACGCCATTTTCATGGGAATCGGGCAAGGGCCGATTGCGGTGACGCCTCTGCAAATGGCCAATGCCTACGCCGGCATGATGCGCGGCGGGATTTGGGAAAGTCCGCATCTTATTGACGGTCTTCCCCGTTTGCCCGAGCATCAAATTCCCATGGCTGCGTCTGCGATGCCCGCCATCGAACAAGGGATGTATCTGGTCGTGCATGGCCATAGCGGCACCGCGCCTGTTTTGAATATGCATCTGCCGGTAGCAGGCAAAACCGGAACCGCGCAAACCCATGAAGTGGTGGTGGAAAACGGACACAAGACAATCGTGAAAGGCGATGACGCCTGGTTCGCCGGTTATGCACCAGCCGACGCGCCGCGGTATGCTTTTGCGGCAGTCGTGGAGATGGGCGGCGACGGCGGAAAGCGGGCTGGCCCCATTGTGCGACAATGCCTGCTGGATATGGAACAGGCTGGCTACCTGCCGCACCTGGACAAGCCCTGATTTCATGCGCTGGCCAACGGCCCGCCAGGACTGGTGGCGGCCAGCCGGTGCGGTATTCGGTATGATAGCGCCCGCCCCGGGCCATCTTCCGGCACGGCCGGGCATTTATGGGATTTTTTCCTGATGAATATTTTTCACCGGCGAGGCTCTCAATCCGCACAAGGCGGAGCAGATATAACGGTCCTGGGAAAAATCTGGAGCCAGGTTCTGCCGGAACTCCTGCGCACACGAATCTCCTGGCTTTTTTTGCTGGCCATTGCGCTGCTTTCACTCATCAGTCTGGCGGCGGTAAAGGTTTGCGGACCACAGCTTTTTATCCGCCAGCAGATTCACCTGGCTATCGGCGTGGCGATTCTATTTCTGGCACTGATTCCCGGCTATCGGAAAATTGGCGCTCTTTCCTATTTCTTATATGGCCTGTCGTGCCTCCTGCTGCTGGCCGTACTTTTTTCACCCGCGGTAAAGGGAAGCCATCGGTGGTTTATCCTTCCCGGCGGGATGAACTTCCAACCCAGCGAACTGGCGAAAATTGCCTTCGTTCTAGCGGTGGCCTGGTCGTTGCGTATGCACCGCGAATGCCGCGAATTTCGTAAGTTGCTTTTTCCTTTTGCCCTTATGATTCCGCCCATGTGTCTGATTCTTGTGGAAAGCGACCTGGGAACCGCGCTTTTATTTCCCCCCGTGCTGTATGCCATGCTGATTGCCGCAGGCGCGCGGTTCCGCCACCTGATCGCGATTGCCCTTATCGTGCTGGCCGCGGCTCCGTGGACTTACACATTTCTCAAACCATATCAAAAGCAGCGAATTGTCGCCCTGTTTACGCATGGCAAACCGACCAAGGCCCAATTGCACGGAAATTTGTATCAAAAGCAGCAGAGCGAAATTGCCGAAGGAAGCGGTGCCCTGGCCGGCCGCGGATTGCGCGGAGCAGACGAAATTCGCCATGGCCTTCTGCCCGAGGCCGCCAACGACTTTATTTTTGCAGTTGTGGGCAGCCAATGGGGTTTTCTTGGCTCGGTCACTATCCTGGTTCTTTACCTGCTGTTTTTTGGCGGCTGCCTGGAAATTGCCGGCAATTCCGCCGATCCTTTCGGCCGATTGCTGGTCATAGGACTCTCGTCCATGATCATACTTCAGGCGGTCATCAATATCGCCATGACCACTGGCCTGATTCCCGTGGTCGGAATTACCCTGCCATTTATGTCATATGGCGGCAGCGCCGTGGCGGCGGACATGCTGGCCACATCACTGATTCTGAACGTCGCGATGCGGGAACGGTTCCACCGCTCCGCCCTGGGTGTGCCCCCGCCATAGGCCGCGCAAGCCGCGATAGCTGCTGGGATATACTTAATTGCTTCCATAGACGACGCGTCAGCCGTAGCGATATGCACATCAGCACCGCTATCGAAACCACTTTCACTTCGTCCCGTTCGACCCGATACATCGCATCCAGGCGACCTCATTCTTTTGCCAGTATAAGTAAGTTTCCCATCCTGTCCGGTTTAATTCAGAATGGGAGGCGACACTTCTATTTAGGCTACGGGATGAAAATTCTACTTCGGCACAACCCCTACGGAAGCATACCGGTAGAAATCGTGTGCGTGACATTCAACCGATCGCAGCATACCGCATGGCGTGCCAACGGACCGTGTATGAACCGCAACAGCACCGAAGCCCGCAACAGGACTTATAATCACTCTCGGAGTGTGCCAATGACGCCGAAAGCGACGACAAAGATGTCCGATTCTGAATGCAACCCGGCGACTTTTGCGAACGACCTTTTCCCGCGGCGACGGCATCGGGGCCAAGGCCTGGTATAAATGTCCGGCTTCTTTTGCCTTGCCATCGTTGCGATTATGCCCCGATCTTGCGTTCCCAAGTCATCGCAGATTTGTCGGGCGGTCTTGCCAGTCGGCAATTTACCGAACATCAGAACGAAAGTGCGATCGGCTGGTAATTGACGGCGGCCGGCGCGGTCCGATCGTGCCGCCGCGACTTTGGAAGTGTTTTAATTATTTTGCGGATAGAGGCCGGGGGATTAAGCGATTGGAGCGTCGCCGTGCCACTTGCGCCTTTTTGTATCCACCAGCGGATCAGTTCAATCTGGCCGACAGTCAGTTGCTTGTGGCTGCGCGGTGGCATGTGATGATGCTGCCATCGTGGCAAGGAGATAAGCCGGTACAGCCGACTGCGATTAGGTACGCCGGGAATAACCACCGGCCGTCCACGGCTGCCACGTCGAAGCCAGCGGTAGGAATCCAAGCGCAAATGCCCCTTTTGCTTATCCCGGCCGTGGCAGCGAATGCAATCCTGCGTAAAGGCGGTCTGAATAAATTGACTGTAAAAACTTCCCGTCGTATCGGCGACAGGCCGAACCCGTACGGCAGCGGACTGACTGACAACAGAATAAAAAGCCTCTGTGGCCGGAATGGTCGACTCAACTGCAACGGTGGGTCCGGCCGATGTGGCTGCCGCATCTCCAAGAAGCGGCTTAAGCACAGGAGGGGCATATTTGCTCAGGTAGCGACTGCCGAAGGTTAGCGAACCGCCAAAATGTGCGGCAATGGCCATCACGAGAAGCGCGGGAACCAAAACGGAATAATACATCAATCCGGTTTTCTTACGCCACAGCCAAACGCCAAGCAGAACGAGACTCAGCACCGCAACCGATGTGCCGAGCCAGCGGTGCCAGAACAAAATGCGATGGTTATAGCCGCCACCGCTGGCCAGCAGCCAGCCGCAAGTGACGGTTATTGCAGCGGCAATCGCCAACATAACCAGGATAAAACCACGGGCTGCCGTGATATGGGAATATTTCTTGAAACAGCTCGTTAGTTCCATCAATCCCAGCAATACCAGAAAGCCGACCGGCAGGTGCACAAGCAGCGGATGAAAGTGTCCGAAGAATTTGACCCAATTCGTGGCCGCAGCCAGATTGATCATCATGCCCATCGATATGCCCATTGTTCCAAATCTCCTGACTACTGTGTTCCAGCGGATATTCCCCGCAACAATCCTGATTGCCGCGCGGTTACGGCACAGCGCAAACTGCCTCCTGTCTGACTATTACGCCCCGACGCCGCGGTGGTTTCATTATTTTCAGAAAATTATTGGTCATTCTTAATGGCGGCTCTTGCGAAAGACTGGTCAGACAACGGCCTTGTCTGCGGCCGGGGTTTCGCCGGCTTTACCCACCGGCACCGCTGACGGTTCGCCGACAGCGACCACGACGGAATTCAGACTTTCCGGAATCATATACAGGCTGGATTGCGGGCCGTGTCCACCGGGAAACTGCAACCAGTTGGCACTGTCCGGATCATCCATACATAAAAGGGTATACGCATTGCCCGCCGGCACCATATCAATGGATGCCGCGGCCCTTGAAAGTGCCACCACCACGTATTCCGCGCGTTTCGCGGCATGTTCGGGCGGTGTTGTTGGCGGAATAGCACCGGCATTCAGTTTTTTCAGGTCCAACAGGGCTAAGGTCTCAAGCAGGACCTGCCGTTGGGGGCGTCCGGAAGTCACCATCACCGGCACTGGCTGTGATGAACCGGGTATTAACATGCCAACGGCAAAATGGTCCATCATGGCGCGGCAAATCCACGCCGCGGCAAGCTCAATGGCCTGCT
The DNA here is from genome assembly GCA_021852225.1 of Planctomycetota bacterium. The sequence goes on along the minus strand of JAJZOA010000304.1, from coordinate 17,174 downwards.
CCGCCTTTATCCTGCCTTCTGGCATCTCGCGCCATACGCGAACATCCACCACCACTATAATCGTCGGAGGCGTATCTGACGTGAGTTCTCGCACCACCAGTTTGCCAGTCCGTGCGCTGCGCCGCCAGTGAATGGATCGGAGCGGATCTCCCGCTACATATTCCCGCATACCATAAAATTCATCCGCCCCGCCACGGTTCGGACTGCTGACCGACCCGGCAGATGAAAATGTCCGCGACCGCGCCAGCAAGCCGCGGCTTAACATGCCAATCCGTGGAAAAACAGTTATTTTTTGCGGCAGCACGGTATGAATTGCGCGGTTTATGAAACCAAACGGGAACGAGCAGCAGACACGCTGTTCATGAAGTTCCACTACGCCGCGGTGTTTAGGCACAAGAAAAGTGGTCACATAAGTACTTTGCCCAGGGCCAAGGTGCAAACAATATCCTTCTGGAAGTGTGGCCAGCTCACCGGTGTGGCGTGCTTCAGTCACACGAACGGCGCATGAAGGCATGAATCGTTTGGTATTGGCCAGGCGATATTGCACTTCCACCGGTTCACCGGCGATGGCATGGTCCGCGACACTGCGCGTCACCACAAGTTTTTTCAGCAGCATGGAACCAAGCACTGCCGACAGCAGCAGCGACCCGGACACCACACCCAGCGCCCAGAAAAGAATATTTGTCTGACTGTTGACCGCGGCCATCAGGACAAAGGCCACCACACCGGCAAACACAAAGCCCGCGGAGGTCAATTCGTAATAGGTGCGGCGAGTCTGCTTGTTTTTTTTCACGGGCGACCACCAGGCAAACCGTCACAGCGGGCAATGTACATTCTGAAGTATTTCCTGCATGATGCGCGCCGCAGTACTTACATCGCCATTGGCCATGTAGCTGCGGGTAATTACACGATGGGCACACACAGGCACAACCATTTCCTTTATATCATCCGGCGTGACGTAATCACGGTTCTCCACCATGGCTCGGGCCTGCACCGCCTGCATCAAGGCCAAAGATCCGCGGGGTGAAATTCCTGTGTGCAAACCCTCATGGCGGCGCGTTGCCTCCACCAGATCCATCATATATTCCAGAAGTACCGGGTCAATTTTAACCTGCGAGGCCTGCCCCTGAAGCACACGCACCTCATCGGCGGTCAGCACAGGTTCCAGTCGGTCCAGGCGGTTGCGGCCGGGCTGTTCACGCAGAATGGATAGTTCACGCGACCTTTCCGGATAGCCCAGTTGAATGCGCAATAAAAACCGATCTAACTGATTTTCCGGAAGAAAATAGGTACCTTCAAATTCAAACGGATTCTGTGTGGCCACCACCATAAAGGGCTGGGGAAGTGCCATGGTCTGGCCATCGGTTGAGATTGAACTTTCATTCATCGCTTCAAGGAGGGCACTTTGCGTGCGCGGCGTGGTACGGTTAATTTCGTCCGCCAGAACAATATTGGCGAAAACCGGCCCAGGTTTGAAGTCAAACGCCTGCCTTTCCTGATTGTAAATGGATACACCCAGAATGTCACTGGGAAGAAGGTCCGGTGTTAATTGAATGCGGCTGAACTGACAGTTGATGCTGCGTGCCAGCGCCCGCGCCAAAACTGTCTTCCCCACTCCTGGCACATCTTCAATTAACACATGGCCGCGGGCTATCAAGCCTACCAGCAAATGAGTAATTGCTTCGCTCCGACCAAAAAAGACTGTTTCGATATTTTTCCGGAGCCTTTCGAGTGGGTTCATGCTTCAACGCCTTCCGCCAGTATAAAAATCCAGCCAATTCCTCCCAGTCACCCATATTTTTCCACGGTCCCGCCGCGACTTTACGACAGGGAACTCAACCGAAAAGCCGACATTGGCATTTTTGCAACCAACCTTCCGTTAATTCCAGCTGCAAGCCTCGATATCGCCGACAGTTGCAAACCGGCAGTATAAACGCTGTCTGGCGGAATCTCCAAGCCAGACTGCGATACTAACGGGCGATACTGAATGGCCAATCCGGCCCGGCACTGACCTTTTTATCGGCATTTCGCAGGCATTGGGACCAGTCCCACATTTTTCCCTTAATGCGATTTTTAAGGAAGCCAGTCCTGGCAAGCATCATGCCCGCCGGAAATGATGACATATGTCCGGCCCAAGGTCCTTCAAATAAAAAACTCTATGCGCTCTGCCAGAATAAAAAATTATGCTATATTTAGCTCCTCCCCGCTCGGGTGGCGGAATTGGCAGACGCGCCGGATTTAGGTTCCGGTTCCGAAAGGAGTGCAGGTTCGATTCCTGTCCCGAGCAATCCGACGGGTTCTGCAATGCGGAACGATGATGCCGTTTATCTGCCGGTAATACCGACGCTGCGGCCAAATTCCAAACAACCGCAATCAGAACGTCGTCCGTCGGTAAGATCAGGTCACGGTAATAATGGACTCCGATGTGGCATTTCCGGTTACATTTCCAAAATTGAGCGTGTCAATCGCATTTGAACCGCTCATGTACAGTCGCGGCTCAAGCGCTTCCAGACAGGGTGCCCTGCGGACGCCAGCCTTCTGTTTTATCACACTGTTTTTCGCAGACTTCCTTCGCCGCCAAAGCATAGTTTCTCCTCGAACAAGGTATTTCCGAAACTTTTTCTTTTTGGGGCGAGTCAATGCGATGAAGAATGGCCATCGCTTAACAAGTGAATACCCGCCGCCATCAATGCATGAAGAATAACCCGAATCAAGAATTCGTCAATATCATATTGCCTTATTATTTTATCATCCTGCGACACCGGTACATGCATGCAATTATGCCCCCGCCCGCGGTTCGACCACGAGCCGGCGGACTTTTCACGGCAATTTGTCCTCGTTTTTCACAAAAATATAGTTCGCGAAAACACGTCGCCACTGTACGCATGGGCCGCTCCCGCGGGCCGCTTTATGCCGGCTCGTTACTGATGCCATGCATCGGCCAGACACTGTCCCATTCAAAGCCGTCTCTCCGCGTTAATGCCAGCAGCAGTTTGCGGCGTGGTGCCAACTGGGCAACAGCATTACGAAAAAGCTCATCCGAAGCCGCTGGAATGCCCGCGTCGCGCAGCGTCTGAAGCGATGGAGCAGGCGGAATCTCCTGCGGCAACGTCAGAAGCGTGACCCGGAGTGTTTCAAGATATTGCGTGATCGCCTCGCGTACGGCACCCAGTGATGGCGTATCCAGCCGACATCCTTCGTCAAGCCCGCATTCCAGCACCGTAATCACTTCATCAATTGCGGCAATATTGGGTCCCGCCGCGGAGCTTCGCCGTGATGCAAAGAAAAAATAAAGCACCGGGTAGGTAATATGACTTTCCGCCAGCAAAGTCAGACTTGAAACAAGTGCGGCAAAATGCGGTGCCAGCGCCGTTGTATCCGCACCATTCCACCCTCTGATAATAATATCCGCAGGTGAATGCCCAAGACACCAGATATTCAGCGCCACCTGCCGCTTTTGCGTTGCGGCACTGCTGACCGGCACCAGATAAGCCATCGCCAGCCCCAGTAGCACAAAACCCGAACCGGTCGCAAAGTCGGTGGCTATCTGAAACACCGGCCCCTGTGGTATAAAATCCCCCAGCCCCAGCGTAAAAATTGTGGTCCCGGTAAAATAAATTCGTTCACATATATCCGCCGGTTTATGCGTTGCCGCACTTACCACCGCCCATGGCGAAGAACAGAATATCAGCGACCAGCCAAACCACACAAGCCCGGTCCAGATCAGCAGGCTCATCAGCACGACCAACAGCCCGGATATTTTTTGAACTTTAATTCCACTCCGGACATGGATCCGGCGCAAGGCATAACCAAGCCGCGGATATAGATATTTTGTCAGCGGGCCGGCACCCTCAAGAAAAACGGTCCACAACATATCCACGGCGGCCAGCAGCAGTATGCCAGTTCCGGTGGCAAATAGCGCAATTCCCATCATCAAGACAAGCCTCCACCGTTCACAGGCGGATCGACCGCGTCCATGTTCTGCTGCGCCCCTGCCGCTTCCGATGAATCGGTCGCAAGTTCCGCTGCCGCAACAATAGCATCCTCAAGAGCCGCCGCATTGTTTCCACCGTTATATCGCAGCCCTTGGAAATACAGCGTGGGCGTTTTATTGACACCGCTGCGCACGCCGCTTTTGATGTGATCCCGCACACGTGCCGCAAGCAGTGGATCGGAAAAGCAGTTCGACATCTGGTTTGGATCAACGCCAGTCTGCGCCGCATATTCCAGCAATTTCTCGCGCGAAAGGTCAGGACTGCGATCAAACAACAGATGATGCAGCGGCCAGAAAAGCCCGCTCCGCGCGCCGGCCTCGGCCACCAGCGCCGCGTCGCGCGAATGTGGATGGACCTTAGCCAGCGGAAAATGCCGCCAGTAAATCCGCAGGGGAACGGCCAGCCTATGGCGAAGCTCACGCAACACCATATCCACGGCCTTGCAGTGCGGACATTGGTAATCGCCAAACATCACCAATTCCACCGCCGGACCTATCGAACCGGTCCAGTGATCATCCACCCCCGGCGGCGGTTTTAATTCCGGACGCGGCGCGATGGGCAAACTGCGAAGCATACGGGGTCTCCATTCGATCCGGTCCAAAGGCCGATCATAACTCGGCCAATGCCGCCAGAATGCCGTCCGCTCCCGGGCTTACATCCATATCCGCCAGATGACTCCAGTGAATGATGCCTGCCGCATTAATCACGAACAAAGCCCGGCGCGCCACGCCCCACGCGTGATGATAAACGCCGTACTTCCGCGCAACCTCACCTTTGGGTTCAAAATCCGCCAGCAATGAAAATTCCAGGCTGCGGCTTTTCGCGTATGCCTGATGGCAAAACGGACCATCCACAGAGATTCCCAGCAGGCACGCTTTGTAGTGTGCGAATTCTTCCAGAATCTCGTTGTACAGGGCCAACTGATCCCCGCAAACCGGACTGAAATCCGCCGGGTAAAATGCCAGCACCACCGGCCGACCGCGATAGTCACTTAGCGACATACATTTACCCACTGCATAAGGCAGGGAAAAATCCGGTGCGACCGCACCGGCCGGCAAAATTTGGGCTGGCAACGCTACGCCCTGATGCAGCGCTGCAGGATTGGTTATATCTTTTGAATCCACTGGCACACACACTCCCGTCTAGCAGTCGTCATTGCCCGCGGACCAACAATTCCACCGCAGACGACAATACAGATTGTATGCCGGAATTGGCGAGTGGCAATGCACCCGCATATTATTCTTGGGTTCGTATAAGGCAGCCGTCCCGCGAGCCTCAACAAATTCGGCATAGGCGATATTTTGGCCAAACCACCGATTTCCCGCTGGTGCCTGCTTCTGGCCGCCGGCTGTTAGCTCCGCTTTGTTTAGCGAATTTATTATTATGCTGCGTTTACCCTCCGGATTTCAAAGGTTCGATACTTTGGTCAACATAACTGGCACCAGAGGCAACAATGGCCACAAGCCCGCGGTCTTCCAAAAGGCCGATTGCAACCATCATGACCACATCCACTGTTGCCGCTTTTAGTCCCTCCCCGGAGCCGGCACCGCGCGGCCTCTTTTGCGTGTCCGGACCCGCTGCCTGATATTGGCATTGACCATTCCCGAATCGCCCCCCAGCCCCGGTCGTAATGATGGAGTCGCACTGCCGCGGCGGCATAGTGGTACGCGAAATGTCGTGCCAGGTCAGATGCAGGGAAACCGCCCCTATCGGCCGCAGGCGGCGCACGGACGCGCCGACCACATTGCGGCGCGGGTGGCGACAATCACCGTACATTCCCAATTCCAAGGTTGCCTCAAGTGGCCGAAGAACATACTTGGGTGTAATATTTTATTCATGGAAATTCTGCTGAACGGAAAAAAGATGGAAATTCCGGAAAAAGCAACTATCGGCGAGCTTCTGGCATTGCACAAGCTTGCGCCGGTGCGCGTGGCGGTGGAACGCAACGGTGAAATTGTCCGCCGAGCGGATTTTTATACCGTTCGCCTGGCGCCACAGGATCAAATTGAAGTCGTTACACTGGTTGGCGGCGGCTGACTTAAGCCTTGGCAAAATCTTACAGCATTTTTTGGAAGGTTATTTTCACCCATGATGGACAAACAACTGAAAATAGGCCCTTATACGCTTTCATCACGGCTGATTGTGGGCACCGGCAAGTATGCCACGCTGGAGCTGATGCAGCAGTGTCACGCGGCAAGCAAATCTAATTGCGTCACGGTAGCAGTCCGGCGTGAACGACTTGTGGACAAAAATTCTGGTCGCAATATTCTGGATTTTATTGACCCCAAAAAATATATTCTGCTGCCTAATACAGCAGGCTGTTTCACCGCCGACGAAGTGGTTCGCGTCGCTCGGCTGGGGCGGGAATTATTGGATGGGTCGGGGTATCAGGGAGCACAATGGGTGAAACTCGAATGCCTTGGTGATACCAAAACGCTTCTGCCCGAACCGCTGGGAACGCTGGAGGCGTTGAAAATTCTGGTGGCTGATGGGTTTCACGTGCTGGTCTATTGTTCGGACGATGTGATGCTTTGCAAGCGCATCAAAGAAGCCGGAGCTGCAGCCGTGATGCCCGCGGGATCCCCCATTGGGTCCGGACAGGGCGTGCTGAACCCCAATGCGATTCGCATCATTCTGGAGGAACTCAAACACAACGATCCCGCCTATCCGATCATCGTGGACGCCGGAGTGGGAACCGCCAGCGATGTAGCCGCCGCCATGGAAATCGGGGTGGATGGGGTTCTTCTGAATACCGCCATTGCTGGCGCACAAGACCCCGTCAAAATGGCTCAGGCCATGGCACTGGCCACCGAAGCCGGACGGCTGGCTGGCACCGCTGGCCGCATCCCTCGCAAACTGTATGCAACAGCCAGCAGCCCATGGGAAGGTCGTATCAACGGCTGATTCAACGTTTCCCGGTGGGAATATTAATTGCCTGGCAATCGCCAGAATATCGCGACGCAACTGTTTGTTGAGGCAATTGGAGCAATCAAGAAGCGATCGGTACGTTGTCATGGTATCGTTTTGCGTTTGCAACCTATTATCTTGCCGGAATTTTAATTGTTGAACAGATTGCAAAACCCTTTACCAGCAGCGCGCGTTGCAATGCTCTTTTTAATTTAAGAAGGACACACTTTTATGTCACACTTGAACCGCCGGGAATTTGTTAAATTTTCCAGTGCGTCGGGGTTCTTCATTCTGGCTGGTGCAGCGGGAGCAACATCGGCGAGTGGAAATGCTGTGCCTTCTTCAATTCCGCAATCAGTCTCATCGGATATGCCGGAGTCAATACCGTACGATCGTTTATCCCGCGAATTCCTCGCACCACCTGACAGCGCTCGCCCGTGGGTTTATTGGTTCTTTTTGGATGGCAACCTGACACGCGAAGGCGTCACCGCGGATCTTGAGGCAATGAAGGCGGCGGGAATCGGGGGCGTGCTGATCATGGAAGTTGCGCAAGGAACTCCGCCCGGACCGGTGCGATTCGGCAGCCCCGAGTGGCGCACCATGTTCGGCTTTATCTGTTCGGAAGCGGCTCGCCTGGGCCTGGAAATCAACATGACCAACGACGCCGGCTGGTGTGGCAGCGGCGGTCCCTGGATTACTCCAGAACTATCCATGCAGCGACTGGTGTGGACCAGCACCGGCGTAAGCGGTGGCCGCAAAGTGGATGTGATGCTTTCCCAGCCCGCGCAGACTGATGGCTATTACCAGGATGTCGCTGTTATTGCTTTTCCCACGCCAACTGCCGCAACCCATGGACAGCCATACTCCATACCCGACCTCGCTGGCGTCACCGAAGTGGTGACCCAGGATGATATTGCTGCACAGGCAACTTGGCCACGGCTGGCCGCGGGAGAAATCGTCAAATTCAATCAGGTGGTTGATTTGACCACTCACACCAACGCCTACGGACGCCTTCTTTGGAATGCTCCTGCCGGCAACTGGACAATCCTGCGATTCGGTCATACCAGTACCGGCGTGGACAATCACCCGGCACCCGCAGGCGGTCTGGGCTTGGAAACCGATAAACTCAGCAAACGGGCCACCACATTTCACTTTGACAACCTGATGGCAAAATTGATCGCGAAAGCCGGTCCACTGGCCGGTGGGACCCTGGTCTGCACGCATATTGACAGTTGGGAAACGGGTTCACAAAACTGGACGCGAACATTCCCCGACGATTTCAAAACCCGCCGCGGTTATGACCTTCACCGCTGGCTGCCCGTGATGACGGGCCAGGTTGTGGCAAGCCTGGAGGAATCCGAAAGATTCCTCTGGGACCTCCGTAAAACAATTTCTGAACTGCTGGTTGAGAATTATTCAGTCTGCATGCGCAACCTTGCGGAAAAGAACGGCCTGCGGCTGTCCATTGAAGGTTATTCCGGCGTACCAGTGGATGAAATGCATTATGGCGGCACCGCAGTGGAACCGATGTCCGAATTATGGTCGTGGGGCCGGTTTGGTGCCGCTTATTCGGTAACGGAAATGACTTCCGCCGGCCATGTGTACGGCCGACGGATTATTGGCCAGGAAACATTCACCGCCGACAGCAATGAACGTTGGCAGGGACACCCCGCGGTGGTCAAGGATATTGGCGACTGGGCCTTCTGCCAGGGCGTGAACCGTTTTGTGGTGCATCGCTACGCCATGCAGCCATTTTTAAATATCGCGCCCGGCGTTTCAATGGGACCTTGGGGTCTCCATTATGAACGCACACAGACCTGGTGGAAGCAATCCCTTTCATGGCACCAGTACGTGGCGCGGTGCCAGCATCTGCTGCGTCAGGGCCATTGGGTGGCGGATGTGCTGTATGTGCAGCCGGAAGGCGCGCCATCCGGCTGTCCCACCATGCCCGGCGCAGGCGATCAATCTTATGTACACACTTACAAATGTGATGGATGTCCAGCGGAGGCGGTCATTTCCCGGCTGCGCGTGCAAAATGGAAATCTGGTTCTGCCTGATGGCATGGCATATCGTATTATGGTTCTGCCTGATTCACCGTGCATGACGGTGGACCTGCTGACTAAAATTAAAGCCCTCGCAGACGCCGGCGCAACAATGATTGGAGCCACCAGACCGATGAAATCACCCGGTCTTTCGGGTTATCCCGCCTGCGACCAGAAAGTCTCCAGCTTGGCTGATAAAATCTGGTCCAGCGGCAGAATTATCACCCATAAAACGCCGCAACAGGTCCTTCATGAAAAGAATATCCCCCCTGATTTCACCAGCGATTCACAGTTGCACTTTGCGCACCGGCGAACCGACGATGCCGATATCTATTTTGTCACCAACTTGGCGGAAAATGCGGTTGATGCCAACTGCGCATTTCGTATCACCGGCCGCACGCCGAAATTATGGAATCCGCAGACCGGCGCCATCGAGCCGGCGGCGATCTGGACGCAGGATGCCGACCGGAAAGTGACCCACGTGTCCTTGCGGCTGGAATGGAAAGAGTCCACCTTTGTCGTGTTCAGCCGCCCAGCGCACAACAAGGGCGGCATTACCCGCATCACTCGAAACGACACCCCCCTGTTTGGATATCCGACTCGCGCATCGGCGATACATATTCTGCACGCCACGTACGGGCCGGCGGATGATCCGGCCAGGACCCGGGTTGTGACCGCCATTGTGGCCAGGCTTTTTCATGAGGGGCACACCTCATTTCCGGTGGTACAAATTGCGCAGATAGGCGGCGACCCCGCCTTTAACGTTGTGAAGACTTTACTGATTGATGTATTAATTGACGGCAAAAAGCGGCAACTTCGCTTCCTTGATGGCCAGACCGCAAATCTGCTGACTTCGGTCGCCGCGCCATTGTCCGTTGATATCACACCCGTCTCCGGAAAACATCTGTCTGCCACGGTGTTTGCTCCGGGGCATTACGGGTTTTTCAGTACGGGCGGCGCAGTTCGCCACGCGCGGGTCGCGTCGCTTCCAAAACCACTGGAATTATCCGCCCCATGGACCGTGCGATTTCCGCCGGACCGCGGAGCGCCCGCCCAGGTGGTGCTTCCAAAACTTATCAGCCTTAGTGAACATCCGGTTGCGGGTGTTAAATATTTTTCCGGTACAGCGGAATATTCCACTGAATTTCGTCTGCCGCCCCGGATGCTCTCGGGGCACCGGCGCCATTTTCTTGACTTGGGGCGGGTTGCGGTCATGGCGGAGGTCAGCCTTAACGGCCACAGGCTGGACCTGCTCTGGAAACCACCATGGCAGATGGATATTACCGGTCTGTTGATGCCGGATCGCAATACATTGTCGGTGAAGGTGACCAACTTGTGGATCAATCGCATGATCGGCGATGAGTTTCTGCCAGAAGACAGCGACCGCAATCCGGACGGCACCCTCAGGCAGTGGCCGGACTGGGTGCTGGAAGGTAAGAAAAGTCCCACAGGCCGAATCAGTTTTACCACTTGGCGGCTATGGCATAAAAATGATCAACTGGTTGAATCCGGATTGCTTGGACCAGTCACGATACGCACCGCGCAGATTGTTGTCCTGGCATAGACACCTGTTTTCAAGGTGTCATGGATTCAATTCAATGGCACAATCACCATTCGCCCCCCTGCTAAAAGGCAGCTTCAGTGCGATCGTCTGATCAGAATACAGCGGTTGCGGACTCATCGGGCGAACCAACGGCCTTGTCTAATTTTTCCGGGTGTGGTCTTAAGCTCCCGGCGGAAAGTGGTCGCCAGATGCGTGGAAGAAGTAAATCCAGCGGCGTGGGCAATGCGTTTAATTGGAAGATGTGTATTTATAAGCATAAGCTTTGCGCGGGAAATGCGACACTCGGTCAACTCCGCCAGGATACGTTGATGATGCAACACCTTAAAATGCGTTTCCAGATTATTTCTAACCTAAATGATTATTGGACTTAATGGACACGGGTCGAAAACGTCGGAAATGTCGCGGCCCAATCATCATTCAAGTGATTTTTCCGGATATTAGCGATCCAGTCCCTTTATTTTATTCCAAGTCTGCTGTATACCGGTACCACCCGGCCAGGTGGATCGCGACTCCGTGAAGCGACCAACTTCCAGGCACACGCGTTTTAATGGAGAATGATAAACATCAGTGTATTTGGTGGAAGACCTTTTTCACCGGATAAGGACGACGCCCCACCGTTACGGTTTCTCTGAAATATGACTGTGAAAGACATGCTGAATCGCAAAATACCGCGTAATATCCTGCTATTGTTCTGTCTTATTCCTTTCTGCTTCGCGGCGCTTGCCGCAGCGGCAATTGATCCTGTCGCCTTGCGTTGCAACTATTTTGTGCGGCCATTGGGGCTGCAAAGCGCTCATCCGCTGCTAGCGTGGCAACTTAGGGCCGACACGCCCGGTCTGACCGGCGCTCGGCAGACCGCGTATCAGATACTGGTTGCCACAAGTCGGGCGCATCTGAAAAGCAACCATGGTGATCTGTGGGATTCCGGCAAAGTAGTTTCGAACCAGACCATTGACATCCGCTATGCAGGTCAGCCCCTGGTCGCCGGGCAGCGCTGCTGGTGGAAAGTAAGGGTGTGGGGGACCGCCGGCCATGCTTCGGCATGGAGCAAACCCGCCTTATGGACCATGGGACTGCTGCATAAAAGCAATTGGCACGCACACTGGATTACCGCTCCACAATCACCATTATCCTCAACCAAACAGAAGCTTTCGTGGGTCTGGCTGCCCGAAGTTGGCATGAATGCTCCTGTGGGCAACGTCTATTTCCGAAAAACCGTCAACCTGCCGATCGGCCCGACCATCTCTAAAGCCACATTTGATTTAACAGCGGACAATGAATTCCAATTGTTTATTAATGGTAAATGGGCGGGTTCCGGCATGCACTGGCGGCTGATGCAACACGTCAATGTATTGCCATTGTTGAGCCATGGCCGCAATATTCTGGCGGTAAAGGCAACCAATACAGGTTCATCGCCCAATCCAGCAGGATTGCTTGGAAGGCTTTCCATAACCTGGTCCAATGGCCGAACGCAAATAATACCGGTGGATAACACCTGGAAAATATCCGCCGTTTTAACACGAGGCTGGAAAAGCCGGGAATTTAACGATTCAGGATGGCCTGACGCGCGGGCAGTCGCCAAATTTGGCCGCGGCCCATGGGGCAAAATAAATCTGTCGACAGCCAGACTGCCTCTTTTTCGTTATCCGTTTTCTGTGGCCAAACCCATCGCTCATGCGGTGGTGTATGTTTCTGGTCTGGGACAGTACGACTTGTTTATCAACGGGCGAAAAGTCGGGCATGATGTCATGCAGCCAGCCTGGACCGATTACCGAAAGCGGGTGGACTATAACACCTTCAATGTCACCACACGCCTTCGTCAAGGCGCCAATGTCCTGGCCGTTATGCTCGGCACCGGCATGTATGACAGTGCCGATTACCCAGGGCGATACAACCACGCACCGGCCAGTTTCGGACCGCCAAAACTGATATTGCAGTTGCAAATTGCATTTACCGATGGCACATCTCAAACCCTTGTCAGCAATGGTCAATGGCGAACCGCGCCGGGACCTGTCAGCTTTTGCAACATCTTCGGCGGGGAAGATTACAACGCGATCGACGCGATTCCCGGATGGAAATTGCCCGGTTTCAATGATGCTGACTGGCGGCACGCGCGGCCGACCCATGGTCCGGGCGGCAGACTCGTGGCACAAACCGCGCCTCCGGTAAAAGTGATGCATGTATACACAGCCATTCGTGTATTGCATCCCCAACCCGGCGTGGCGGTTTACGATCTGGGGCAGAATATGGCTGGCCGACCGGTCATCACCGCTCGCGGACCGACCGGCTCCACATTAACGATCTATCCGTCAGAATTAATTCACCCCGACGGCACGAATTGGCAATCCTGTGCTGGCCCGATCTGGTGTACGTACACATTGAACGGCAAAGGCGTTGAAACATTTCACCCGATGTTTTCCTATTTCGGGTTCCGCTATGTGCAGGTCAATGCCGCCCCTGCCCCAAATTCCCATCAATTGCCGGCCGTACTTGCTGTAACCGGTCAGGCCACCCACACATCCGCTCCGCTCATAGGCTCTTTTTCATGCAGCAATCGCCTAATTAATCAGATCCATCATCTTATAACCATGGCCATGGCCAACAACATGGTCAGCATTGTGACCGATTGCCCCACGCGCGAAAAAAGCGGATGGCTGGAGGATACTTACCTGGTGGGGCCAGGCCTTATGGATAATTTTTTCGTGCCGAATTTGTACGCCCAGACCGCGGCAAACATGCGGGCCGATCAAGACGCTGATGGTCATGTGGCCGATATTGCGCCGGTCTATTTTAACTATACGGGCGGCTTTGTGGATTCACCGGAATGGGGCAGCGCTGCAATTATTGACCCATGGCTGATTTACCGTCATTTTGACGACCAGCGGATTCTCCGGGCCAATTACACCATGATGGTGCGTTACATGGCCTACCTGAAATCCAAGGCCCGTGGCAATCTTTTGTTTTTTGGATTGGGCGACTGGTACGACCTTGGCCCCAATCCCCCCGGTTATGAGCAACTCACCAGTTCAGGTGTGACCGCTTCGGCCACCTGGTATCGTGACTTAAAAATAATGACCCGAATCGCCCGGTTGCTCGGTCACCCCGTGCAAGCTCGAATCTACGCCGCGCAGGCTCAAATCGTGCGATCCGCGTTTAACCAGCGGTTTTATCATCCTGCCACCGGCCAATATGACCGCGGCAGCCAGTGTGCCAACGCCATGGCTCTGGCCACCGGACTGACACGCAAAGCTGACCGCCCGAAGGTGTTGGCCAGTTTAATTGCCAACATTCATAGACACGGCGACCACACCACTGCGGGCGATATCGGATTCCATTATGTGGTTCAGGCTCTCACCGACGCCCATAAGAACGCCCTGCTATATAAAATGACCACTCAAACCAATCCTCCAAGTTACGGTTATCAAATAGCCCACGGCGCGACTGCCCTGACCGAAGCCTGGAACGCGCTGCCCCAGGATTCTCAAGACCACTTCATGCTCGGACATATCGACCAGTGGTTCTACAATGGTCTGGCCGGCATTCATTTGAATTTTGCAAACAAGCCAGGGCATCAACTGGAAATCCGACCATGCATGGTGGGAAATCTGACTTGGGTACGTGCAAGCTATCAATCTGTGCTGGGAAAAATTGTCAGTAATTGGCATCGCACGGGTGGAAATTGCACGATGGATATCACCATCCCTGTCAATACAGTGGCCACGATTTATATCCCGCATACCGGCCGGTCGCCCGTGCTCCTCAACGGTGCCCCCCTGGCAAAACAACCCGCTGTCATTATACGTGGCCACCAGGCCGATCGTGTGGTTTGCCGGTTGCCCGGCGGGGTTTATCACATTAAATCCCATGACCAGCCGCACAGCATCGGGCACAATTAAGCGTTGTGCCGCCTGCCGATCAAATTGGTCAGGCCGCCCGCCAAGACGGTCAACACACCGGCCGGCAGAATGCCTTGGGAAAGGAACGGCAATCAAACCGCAACGGTGGCCTGCAAGGCCGCTGCGGTCAGTTTGCGCCGGTGAGGTGGAATCAGCCGAAGTTGGGCACATAGTGCGTCAGCCAGGCGAATCGGCACTGCCAAGCGGTCTTCGCCATTTAGACAATCCACCACTGTTTTTAACGCCTGTTCCGCGGAAATCCGATTGCCCGGACTTATGTACAGCGGTTCGTGCCCCGCCCGCGGACGAATCGCATAACCGGCAAATCGTTCGCTCCCCTGCCAGTCGCACACCAAACGGTCGAGCGCCATATTGGCTTGCCGAAGTTTACCCGGCCCTGCCAGCCGCCCTGTCAGCAGGCTTTTGGCAACGCCAATTGTTGGCAGATTCAATGCGACGCCAATGTGCGTTGCCAGTCCGCAACCGCGCCGATGCGCAATGCCGTGCCCGTCCACCAGCCAGACATCCACCGGTGAATCAATGCGTCTGATTGCGGCCATCATCAGCGGAGCTTCCCGGAAAGAAAGGAGTCCCGGCACATAGGGAAACCGAACGGTTCCCCGGGCGCAAACCGCCTGCACACACCTGCGCGTTTGTCGGTCCCACACCACCGCAACCGCCACTGCGGGCGAACCCACCGCCCCCGACCGGAGGCCCGGTTGACCCGTGGCCCGCCCAAATGCCATGTCCACCCCGCCAACGTAACGAACATCAGGTGGACACCCGGTGAAACAAACATCCCGAGCCATTTTCAATTGCCGCTGCTGCGCCCGGCGAACAGTTTGCGTGCTCAGGTATCGCCCCATGCGACAGCCCTCCTTCCATCCATCTTTTGCCGCGCCGGGCGGTCGGGTAAGCAATCTTGATCAGGCCAGTCCTCCCCACTCGCCCACCAATTCTTTGAATTTTTTTGAATGGTGCTAATGACGGCCTCCACCAGCCGTTGGCGTAATATCGCGAATTTGCACGCGTCGGAAAAAGGCGTCGCCAGCGTTCAGATAGCTGAAAAAGTCGATGCGAATCCATTTTATTGGATGTTTTGCATTCAAACTGCGCATCGACCGCGGTGAAAAATCCGCTTCCGTGGTAGTCCAGCCCTTGTTGGCGGTCAGCGGCAACAGTTGATATCGGTAAATCTCTTTCCGCTGGCTGGCCAAATTGTTATCACTGCTGAAAGCGTCCGGCCAGTAGGCAAACCCTTTCAGAAAAATGCGTATCCGTGGCGCGGCACTATGATACTGCACGGAAAATCGGTAACGATGCCCATCTATCACTGGAATCCAAAGGCTTTCACACGCCAGGCCATTGTTCTGCGCTGTATTCAAACTGGTTCGCAACATCAGACAATAGCCGTGGCTTCGGGCACCCGAAACAACGCTTTGCGGCACAATGGCCACTGAATCCGGCTGCAAATTCCGCGCCTTGGCTGCGGAAATCAGAGGCGGATGGTAATCCTGTTTTTCAAGGAACATCTGCCAATCCGGTGAAGCGGCCAAGCCGCGCCGCTCACAAAAACTGAAATTCGGGTCCGCGACCAAATTAGGCCTGATTTTAAACAATTTTTCAATTGCCGGGTTGGAATGATCCACCTGTTTGGAACTCATATGATGAAAGCCAATTTTGTCAAGCTTCGTCAACATCGCTTCCACTGTCAAACGCGGACTGGTTGTGTCCGGTGGAATTGTCGCCGTAACGGTTTTCGCCAGTCGGGTGCCCACAAACAATTCCAGTTTCAGCCGACGGCCCTTCAGGTAACCCATCACTGTCTGGCTGGTCGCCAAATTCTTTATAACCGTCACAATATCCGCTTTATGCACAGGTGCAGTCCATGGAATTTGCAGCGCGGAAATCATCATGTCCACATCATGATCATCCAGTCGTTTGAAGTGGCCGTTTCGTGACATTTTTTTTCCCACGGCAAACCGCATCCGGTCGGCCAGGCCCTGCGAACTGCCATTTTCAGTTACAAATGGCAGGATTGCGAGCGTAGGAACCTTTTTCTGCCTGGATGCCGCCGCCGCACGTACGCCGGTGTGCAGTGCCGTCAACCCCAGCAGGGTTACCGCGCCAACCACCGCAAAACGGAAGATTCGATCCATATCATGCTCCTTGGCCACCGGCTCGCCACCCGGCCGCCGTACTACTATTCTAACGCTTAACAAGCCGTTTGTGATGCAGTAAAGCGGTCGGTGGCCGTCAACCCAAGCCTCCGTTCGGCTGGCCAACCACTCCAGACCACCCGCTTTCACCACCCGGTCGGGCCGACCGTGCCGCCTTGGCCACTGTGGACAGGCGGCATCAATTTATTTTGACTATTGACGATGCCTGCCTGCGCCGATACGTTTATGAAGGCGGTTGGTCCGAAAAAAACCTGTTTTGCCATTCCGCCGGTTTAAGGAGTTTCCGAGTGATCATCACATTGACTGGACGTCACATGGACGTAACCCCCGCGATCCGCCAGCATGCGGAGGAAAAAGCCGGCAAGTTGCCCAAATTTTATGATCTGATAAAGGAAATAGAGGTCGTCCTGGACGGCAGCTCCGGGAAATCCAAACGGGTCGAAATTATCGTCAGTGCGGAACATCGCAACATGTTTGTCGGCAGCATGGAAGGGGACGATCTTTATGCATGCATTGATATGGTCGTCCACAAACTCGAACGCCAGATTTCTGAACATAAGAAAAAATTCCGGAACCGGAAACATCCGGAA
>JAJZOA010000266.1 GCA_021852225.1 Planctomycetota bacterium | reverse complement strand
CTGCGGTCTTTTTGGATAGGGGTAGGGAAGACCGCTTTTATTGCGGTCTCCCCTACCCCTATCAATCTTTGGGGCGCGGGCCCAGCGTTGCCGCGGCAATGCAGAGGAGGTGAGCAGCAGAGCGGATAACGGGCGGGATGACTGTGCTTTAACAAAAGACCAGAATGCCTGTCTCACCGAGCTGGCGGAGGCAGTCAGCGGTTGAAGCGGTTGATTTCCCCCCAGCGTTCATGCCAGATGGTATAAAGGATTTTGACTCCAGCGGAAAAAACGCCGCGCAAAGTACCGGAAATTTTTGATTTTCCAATTCGCCGCCGGTAATCCACCGGAATTTCCAGGCAGCGCAAGCCCGCCTGGGCGCAGCGAATCTGCATTTGAATGGTCCAGCCGAAGTCGGGGTCATCCATCTTTAATAAAGCCAGACTGCGGGCGCCAATGGCGCGAAACGGACCAAGGTCTGTGTAACGCGCCTGCCAGATTGCGTGCATAAGCATACAGGCCAGCGCGCCGCCAAGGCGCTGCTGGAGTGTAAGGGAACCGCGCTGGCGTTGGCCCAGAATCCGCGAGCCTGTGACAAAATCGGCGCGGTTTTCCACAATCGGCTTCACCAGTTGATCCATCCGGGCGGGATAATCGCTTAGGTCACCATCCACAAAGACCACCACATCAGGCCGGTCTGCGGCACCTATGCCGGCCAGGCACGCACTGCCATAGCCGCGGCGCGCGGCATGAACCACCCGTCCGCCATGTGCGACGGCCATATCCACCGTGCGATCGGTCGAGCCGTTGTCACAGACAATAATTTCCGTCACCCAGCCGGGAATTTCATCTATGACCGCCCCAATCGAATGCTCTTCATTCAGTGCGGGAATCACCACTGAAATGCGGCAATCCGGCGGAAGCCAGGCGGGAAAGGACTCCATGAAAATGCTCTATTCGTATAATGGGGAGTGCGGCATACCGCGCAGGCGGCCCGCACAATCTTAGCCGGCTATGCTTCCTGCGGAATATTCGCGCGTCCGGGCATTGGCGATGGCTCGCTCAATTCCCGGCAGAACGTAGTCCTTGGCCACAACTTCCCAACTCATGCGCCGCGCCAGGGCATAACCCTGCTGAAGATTGGCTTCAAAATGCACCGGCTTGCGGGGCAGCCTGCGGAAAATTTCGTTGGCAATATCACCGGCGACCGCCGATTCAACAAGGTCGCGGGCCTTGCGGTCCATGTGCAGGAAATCCTCTATGCGTTCACCTTTTATTTCAGTGGAGACGGTGTAATCAACCGGCAGCGCGTTTTCGGTTTCTCCACCGGCGGCATGGCGCACAAAGCCTGCGCAACCGCACAAAGATGTAAACACGCACAATCCACCAAAGGAAATCGGTTCCACCTGGGCAATGCCGAAAGGCTCATAAATGGACTGGCCAAATTCCACATCCGACCCGTGCCGGATATCCATAAATTCCATATCCTGCGGCATGCGTTCGCCGCAAACCCGCCAGTCAAACCCGAACTGATTGATATACACCACCTTGCAGTTTCGGCTGCGGGCGTTGAATTCCTGAACGCCGGCGTAAAAGGCGGCTTCACCACCGGTCAGATCCGGATAACCTTCGCGATGTGCCACGGGCCATTTGTAGCCGGATTCCATGTTGCGGATATCATTTCCGCGACGCGCGGAAGTTTCGGTGGAAAGGACAAAAAGAACCGCCGAGCGGTTTTCATGGCGAAACAGCCGTTCGAGATGGTCCATCACTGTAATATCCCGCCAGAGGCCTTTGGAAAGCACCATTCGGGTAACATGGGTAAAAATATAATCCGGCCTGAAATCCAGCAGATTTTCGCAGTAATGCTGCAATCGGGTGCGGGAGGCCATCTTTTCCTCCAACGATATCTCAAATGACGGGACGCCGTTGTAAGCAAGGTCAATATTGCGGCTTTTAAAGGCCTGATCCAGAAAGCGGAATTCATCCGCGACATAATCGCCCACGGCGAAAATGTTGTCGCAATATTTCGCGGCCACCACCAGCGGGGTCTTGTAGAATGAACTTTGAGACCCGAACACATCGGTGACATATTTGTGCTGCTTCTGGGCCAGCCGCATGGCGTTGTAAAATGCGACATCGTGACCGGGATGGGCTTCGACAATTCGGCGCATGGGGGCAACTTCATGCGCATAAAAAATGGTCCGGAACTGCGCCGGCGCGTTAAGAATTGCCGCCAGCACGGTCGGCATTCCCATGTATTCGTGGGAAAAAATAATCGCAGGGTCCGGTCCGGAGCCGCAGCCCATGGCCAGTAGCGCATCAATCGCCGGTTCAGCGATGCGGCAATACTGTTCAAAATCCCAGATATGGTCGTACTGGTTGGATTCTATTCCGAAACGCTCAAACAGGCGGAACTTGAATTTAGCCATGCGGGCTTCATCGTAGTGGCCTACACTGAAAAGAAGAACTTCCGGATGTGATTTGACGCCCGTGAATTTGTCAAAAAAAACCTTGCGGCCATATACGATACTCACGTGGTAACGGCGTTCGACTTCCGAAAAAGCGGCAGCCAGCGGATGGCGCACAATACCATCCATAGAGCTGTAAAGCACTTCACCACCATCACCCAGGCGCGATTCCGCCGGGCCATGGGTATCAAACAGCGGTCCAACGAGGATATCACGATCGATCGCCTGGGAATAATTTTTGGCCGTCAGCAGCCCATGCAGAACCGCGCCGATTCCGCCAATTTTCTGTACCGCCTCATGGGTCACGTGCACAACAGTTTTCATGGTGGGAATCCTTGTATCTTTCAGTTCCGGCAATTCACCGGAGCTTAGGCCATACCCTGCAACTTTACAAATCTTCCGGAAATGCCCGGAGTATGATGCCGCCTGCTTAAGGGGCAAAAGTTCCGAACCCGCCGAATGATTGTCCATGAATCGACCGGAATGCTCAACTGGCTATAAAGAATCCTCGGTAAAGCGCCGTGCCTGCTTGCTTCGGGAAGGCCCCTAAGCGGCAATTCGACGATATTTTTGTAATCGTCAGGCGTCGTGGTGTTCTGGCGATTAAGGAATCAGAATCGCGGCTGTTTTATTTTTCTGGCAGGATGCCGCCAAAAAAAAGCCAGTCGGGCCAGACGCCCGCCGCCCAAAATCGGCCTGATGCAAAACTGGACGCTATGTCTGATTTTAGTGTGCAGCAAGCGACTGAATCTGTTGCGCCGGGAAATCGGTGTAGTCTCATTTCATGTTTTGGCTACAGCCACGCCATTTTCCCATCCTTCGTATGTGCCCAGGTTCCTACGCGCAATAGATGCAGGCACTGTGATTCCGAGGCAACTCTGCCAAGCGTTTCAGTTGGCAGTGTCGTAACGCGAAGGAAACTGATTTTTAGCAAAGCTGCTCGGCCATAGCCCTGGCTATACCATGCAATATTTCCCCTTCCCGATATAAGCGGGCACACCCCGCGGTTTTATTTTGGTACTTTTATCTTGACATTACGGGTTTACCGGTTTAGCATGATTATCGGCGGTGATCTGGAAGAGGTTATTCCTTCCCGGTTTACCAAGGTTTTGCCAACGTCTGGTGTTTGCTTTATTTTTGAACGCCGTTGTGTTGGCTGCCATCATTTTCCTTTTATTTCCCATGCAAGGCCGGTTCTATGGGCCAGTGCATCGGCTTTCGGTTCCCGCCAAGGTATGCCCGGCTGCCCGTTCTTATGAGCCAAACGGGCGATGCAGCATTCCTATCCGAATGTTCGCAAATATGCGAATCTTTGATTCGATTTGCGAAATTGATTGGATATGGAAGCTCGGCGTACCCATCCGCTCGGCTGTTCGACGCCGTTTTTTCGCTGCATCCGCCTGATTATGGCTCTTCTCATTTTTCTTATTCCCATTCATGATGTTCGCGCCCATTGGCCGATACATGAACCGGGAGTTTGAGTAGCGACAGGAATGCAAGCGTCCGGCTTTGCGGACGGGGCTGTTGTTGGGCCATGCGGCTCAGGCTTCCGTTTGAATTGCGGACTCATCACGTTTCGGTACGGCTATTTTGGGCAGTACGGTGTGTTACCGTCGGGCGGCGAAAGCCGCAGTTTGCCCAGCCGCCCCACCCGCACCGGGGAAACCCGGTATTTGATTCGCCGCGGTCTTATTATTATTTTGATTGCGGAATAATCAATCGCTCTTATTTTTTCGCCTGCACTCACGCACCAGGCCGCTTGCAGCTTTGAAGGAGGACATTCCCATGAGGAATCGTCAGTTAAAACATCGAGGGTTCACCCTCATTGAGCTGCTGGTGGTTATCTCCATCATTGCACTGCTCATCGCCATTCTGCTGCCCAGCTTGGCACGTGCCAAGGAACTGGCTAACCGGGCGGTCTGCTCGGCCAATGTTCGCGGCATCATTCAGTCCATGGTGGTTTATGCCCAGACCAACGGGAATGTGTTCCCATGCGTACAGGGTGACGCCACAGCCGGTGCCTATCAGAAGCCCGAATTTATTGTTGCTGCATCGGGTACCACGCCGACTGCTGGCTCGCTGTTAAGCGCCACCTCTCCGGGGTACTATTCCACGAGTTCAGCCTCCGGCGGTGATGTGCTGGCCTGCATGTGGATTCTGGTACTGGAAAACCAGATCACTCCGAAAAGCTTCATTTGCCCGTCCGATCCGACGGCCACATCCCCTTCGGAACAGTATTATCCCAATTCAACCAGCACGCCGCCTTCGGTCTGGGCGAATTTCAACCAAGGCAGCGGCACCGCCGCAGTGGCCTCCACTGGCCAAGGCGAAAGCTATTCAATCGCCTTCCC
>JAJZOA010000306.1 GCA_021852225.1 Planctomycetota bacterium | reverse complement strand
ATTGGATTGCTGGTCGGCTACACCGCGGAAGCAGTGCCGCGAAGTGTGGTTCTTATTTGCGCCGCGTGGCCGGCCATGTTCCCGGTGCAGATAAAAAAAGATGGCGGAACAGATGGTTCGCAAAGCGCGCCGGCAACCTGGACATACACCGTGCTAAGCGCGGATGGCAGCCAGAATCTGGGCAGCCTGACACCACTGGCCCGGCCGCGGCCCAATGGTTCGCAGATCATACAAACCGCATCGCCAGCCTTCGGGATGGCCTTTTTTTCGGCCGGTCAATTGATCCTGTGGGATGCCGGTGAAGTTCCATCCACCACGGCGTGTACCTGAAATTATAAATTATAAATATCAGGGAACGACCTTGAGTTTTCAATTTGCCGGTGGCACGGGGGCGGTATCGTGCAGCAGCCAGGGCATCACCAGTTGCGAAATAAATTTATGAGAAGTGGATGAACCGTGTGAACCCCAATGATCGTAGAGGTCGATCCACTCCGGAACCCATTTTTTCTGGACCAGCTTTTCCATATACAACCGCCGCTTTTCGGGTTGGGTGGGAATATGAAAGCCGCGGCAGCCGGCGGCGACGCAATGGCGGCGGTCGATCGTGCCGAAAATAAAAGTACCCAGCGCCAGAACCATCCAATCGCGATGGGAACAGCAATTTAAGATGCCCTTTTTCACGCGGTCAAGAGCGATCGTCAGATCGTGATTCGGCGAAACAGCCCCTTGAAGGAATACCAGACTGTCTATAGGACTGGTGATGGGCAATCGTTCCACCGCCAGCAGGGCAATGCCGGCGCCGGCGCTGTTGCCGAACAGATGAACCGGGCGGCCCGGATAAGCTTTCTGGTAATCCTGAATTTTTTGTGCGAGGCCGGCGGCCTGATACTGATTCCTTTTCAGCCAGATAACGTTGGGAAAATAGCCTTCAGGAAAGGGAATGCCCCAGTAAAATATTTCCACCGCGCCGCGCCAGGGGCTGTTACGAATGCCCTGACAGATGGCCTGGGGAAATGGCCCGGCGGCTTCAATTCCGGGCAATACGATGGCTAAGCCGCAAGACAACTCGGATGCTCGTGGCTCCTGATTAACAAAAATGGGCTGGCCAGTGAACCGTTTGCCGACGGTGACGAAAAACGCCAGGCGCAAAGCGAATGCCACGCGCATCCGGCGGCACAGCGTGCGAAGCGACCGGTGGAAACGTTCTGCTGCATTGCTGGTGGTCATGTCAGTTCGGCTTTTAACTGGCGGCTCATAAGTTCGGTAATAGCGGCGACCGGCGGTTTGGCGCGGAACAGAACCGAGTAAAGCATTTCGCTGATGGGCATTTCGACCTTGTGTCGCTGGGCAAGTTCCAAGACGCTTCGCGTGGTCGCGGCCCCTTCCACGACGCCGGTCATGGCGGCCATGGCCTGTTCCGGCCCGACTCCCTGGCCGATTTGCTGGCCAAAGCCGCGGTTTCTTCCCTCTTGGGAAAAACAAGTGGTCACCAGGTCGCCCAGGCCAGCGAGTCCGCTGAACGTTTCGGCTTGCGCGCCCATCGCCATGCCCAGGCGGGTTATTTCGACCAGACCGCGTGTCAGGAGCGCCGCCTTCGCATTGACGCCCATATTCATTCCGTCCAGCACACCGGCGGCAATTGCGATGACGTTTTTCGTGGCCCCGGCCAGTTCCACCCCGGTCAGATCTGCATTGCGATAAATGCGAACACTGCGTGTTGTCATGACCTGTTGAACACGGGTGGCCAGGCCATGATCGCTGGAAGCGGCCACCAGTGTGGCGGGCATGCGACGGGCCGCTTCGCCGGCAATGCACGGGCCGGAAAGAGCCGCCACGGACCGGTCGGGAAGCACATCCAGGATAATTTGTGTCGGACGAAGGAGTGTCTGATTTTCAATTCCCTTGGCGACGCTGACGATGGGCAATCCAGCAGGGATGTGCGGTGCCAGGCGCTGCAGAATGGAACGTATGTATTGTGTGGGGACTGCGCAAATTAGAAAATCAGCACGGCTGGCTACGGCGGTGTCCTGATCGGTGAGTTGAACGGATTCCGGCAGTGTTATGCCGGGCAGGTAGCGGCGGTTCTGGCGGTCGGTGCGTAATTCCATCACCCGCTGGCTTTGCCGGCCCCAAAGTTGCACGGAATGACCGCATTCGGCCAGCAGAAGAGCGCAAAGTGTTCCCATGGCCCCGTCGCCGATAATGCCCACCTGCAGCGGTTGAATTCCCGAATGTGCCTGAGTCATGGCGAGTTTATAACCCATTTTATGTTTCGCGGCAAAAATCAGACTGGTCAAAAACGGGAAACGTTGGGGTATTGCCTGCCGCGATTCTTCACACAGCGCCGCGGGATGTGGCATAGGGCGCGGGTTAAAGTGTCTGGCTGGCAGTCGCGGCTGCAAAATCAGTAAAGAACGACGGATAGGTCTTTGCGCAACAGGCCGGATTGCTTATGCGGATCCCCGGCACGCGCAGGCCGGCCACCGCAAATGCCATCGCCATGCGGTGGTCGTCATAGGTTTCAATGGTTGCGGGAGTCACTTGTACCGGCGGATGAATGGTAATGCTGTCCGCGGTGGTGTGTACCTGCGCGCCAAGTTTCGTTAATTCTGTTTCCAGTGCGGCGAGGCGGTCGGTTTCCTTGATCCGCAAATTGCCGACATTGCAAATATGGGTCGGACCGTCCGCGAAAAGTGCCAGAACGGCCAGCGTTTGTACCATGTCGGGAATGCAGTTCATGTCAATTGTAAGTCCGCCAAGACGGGCCGTTCCGGTCATGCGGACGGAATCAGCGTCCAGAAATAAATGGGCACCCATTTGTCCAAGAACATCGGCAAAAAGCATATCTCCCTGAAGGGAATTGCGGCCAAGACCGGGAATGACGACTGTGGAGCCGGGCACCAGAGCCGCCGCGGCCAGATAATAACTCGCGTTGCTGGCATCAGGTTCTATGGCGTAAGCACGGCCGGTGTACGGCTGATTGGCGGCAATGGTTACAACGCGGCCCATTTCAGGAGATTGGGGGTCCAGTGTGGCCTGCGAGGTGCGTATGCCGAATTGCTCCATCATGGCCAGTGTCATGCGGACATACGGTTCGCTGGTGACGGGACCTTCCAAAATGACATCCACAGACCGCCGGGCGAGCGGCGCGGCCATCAGAACGGCTGAAATATATTGACTGCTTTTGACATTGCTGAATCGACATTGGCCGCCAGCAAGGCCGGTGCCGCTTGTCTGAACGGGGGGGAAGCCTGGATTCAGCGGGAACTGAATATTTCCGCCCAGACTGGCAATTGCCGTTGCAAGTTCGCCAATTGGCCTCTGTCGCATGCGTTCAATACCATCCAGGCGGTAAGTGCCGGGCATGGCGGCACAAATGGCCGTCAGGAACCGGATGGTGGTACCTGAATTTCCGCAGGATAAATCAGCGCTTGCGATGGGGAAGGCGGGACTGGAACCGGAAACGGAAATTTCACATGCAGATTCGTTAATTTCAAGATTTACGCCGAGGTGCCGCAGGCAGTCAATCATGTGACGGGTGTCATCGGCAAACAGCACGCCGGAAAGTCGGCTCGGTCCGCTGGCCATTGCGGCCATCGGCAAGGCCCGATTGGTAATGCTTTTGCTGCCTGGCACGGCGACGGTGGCGCGGAACGGGCGGCTTACCGGTTGAATGTCAACCCACGATTCAGCCACGCGGTCCCCATGTATCTTTGCCGCGTCTGGACACGGTGCCGTTGGGCGCAAACGGCCCGACCAACAAACCGTCAGCGCATTTTGCATGGGCAATGTGCATCATTGCCCTGCCCCGGCAATACGGATGGGAATGGGGGCCTTTGGGAAAAGTTTTTGCAGGATACCAGCCTGCGACTGGCTGCCGGTAAGGGCATTGACCTTCAGAAGCGTGTCGGTGGCGCTGCTGGTACTGGTAAGGGTTGGAATGGAAAAAGAAGTTGTACCGCTGACGGCGTTCATCGCCGCTGCGCAGGCGTTGACGGTTTCGGGCGCGGCAAGCTTTTGCGGGTAGCCCAGGAGGCCAGCCTGCCAGTATTGGGCGGCGTAGCTGCCTAAATCCGCCAATGTGGTCATGGCGGTAAGCTTTTCGTCCGGGGTAAGCACGGCCCCCGCTTTCAGAACCTGGGTCAGGCTGCTGACCAGTCTGGCGGCGAGGTCCAGATTCTGGGGTGGCGCCTTGGGGTAAGGATGGGTCACGCGCCCGATTACGGCCACAATAAGGGGCGCGGTGTCCAGCGGTTCGGGCGTCATGGATTGCAGGCATTGGCAAATTTCCAAGGCCGCGACCGGGTCTGTTTCAGTAGAAAGCGCGGTTTTCAGCTGGGTTACCGCGGACTGTTCAGATGGGCCGATTTGTGCCAGTTCCGGTTCGATTCCGATTAAACCGCGAGCCGCCCAGTAGCGTACCGCGGGCACCGGACTTTCCAGCCCCTGTTGCAGAGCGGGTTGGGTGCTTAAATCATTGATGTTGGCCAAGGTGATGATGGTATTTAGCGCGAGATTTTTATGGGCCAGCAGAGGAGTTAATTCTGTGGTAACAACGCTCCCGTAATCTGAAAGAAACATAACCGACGGCGTGAGAGATTTTTGCTGCAGCGGTTTTAAGATACCGTGGCGGGCGTGGACCATAGCTCGCGTGGTGGTGGCCTGCCGCAATTGGGCGGCGTAGTAGTCCACATACGCGGTCATGGCGGTTGTATCGGCTGCGGTATACGTGGCTGCAACCGGATTGGGCATAGGCGGCGCAGCGCCAAAAGCCAGCCCGGTGGTTCCAAGCACAACAGCCAGAGAAGGCCAACGCCAAAAGCCAGTCCGC
>JAJZOA010000227.1 GCA_021852225.1 Planctomycetota bacterium | reverse complement strand
CACAATACCCGCCCCCCGCTGTGGGGGTAGTGGTGGCCAGTGAGGGTTATGGCTGGAAGCCGGATGATCAGGTCAAACGTGGCGTTGAAATTACCGGTATGGAAACGGCCAGTGCCATGGCGGATGTGATGGTGTTCCATAGTGGAACCGCTCTGAAGGACGGGCGGCTGGTGACCAGCGGAGGGCGGGTATTGTGCGTGTGTGCTCTGGGTGCGGACATGCCCGCGGCCCGGAAACAGGCTTACGCAGCGGTGGACAAGATTCATTTTCAGGGAATGCAGTATCGGCGGGATATTGGGGCGAAATAGCCGTGGAACCGATGAAAGCGGACCGCAGTGCGGAAATGAACAATTTTTTAAAACGGCGTCCGCGCGTGGTCCTTGAAAAAGGACGGCATTTCGGATATTTTGCCTTATTCACTCTACGGGTAGATAGCTCAGCTGGTAGAGCAATGGACTGAAAATCCATGTGTCGCCGGTTCGATTCCGGCTCTACCCAATTTTTCCAATTTTCAGAAAGTCGCGTGAAATGGCCAGTTTCATGCGGCTTTTTTTGCGACGTTTTCCATTCGCGATACCTGCGTTGCAGCGGCGTGGCTACAATGCATTGGCGATACGGGTGTTGTCGCCAGTTCCGGAAGCCTTATGATGCAAGCTTGGCAGATTGATAAACTGGGATCCATTTCCAACCTGCACCGGGCCCAAGTGCCTGAGCCGCAACCGAAAGCCGGCGAGGTGGTGATGGAGGTCCTTTTTGCGGGGTTAAATCCGGCGGATCGGTATTTGGCGGAGGGGCAGTACCCGGCGCGGCCTGCGATGCCGCATACGCTGGGCAGGGATGGCGTTGGGCGAATTGTTCAAGTGGCGGATGATGTGACCGCTTGGCGGCCTGGTGCTTTGGCACTTATTTTGCGGGGACCTGTGGGTGTGGATATCGCCGGTACATTTGCTGAGCGGGTTGCGGTGCCGGCGGGTTGTCTGGCACCGATGCCCGCGGGCTGGTCGATGGAGGAATCGGCGGGTGCCAGCCTGGTGTACATGACCGCGTGGCAGGCACTTACGCAATGGGGGAACCTCCAAACACCAACCGATGTCTATTCAGTATCTGCGGATGATGGACCCGATTCGACGCAAAATACAGGCAGTTCTGCATCGGCGGCGGTGGTGCTGGTGACGGGTGCTTCAGGCGGGGTGGGAGTGGCCGCGGTTCAACTGGCATCCGCGCTCGGTTATACCGTGGCGGCGCTTTCGCGCAGTCCTCAAAAGCGAGCCCGGCTTTCAACCTTGGGGGCGGGAATCACACTGGATCCGGCCGACACACAATGGCGGAAGCGATTGCTGACAGAACTGGATGGGAAAAAGGTGGACCTGGTGGTGGACAACATTGGTGGCGAGCAGTTTTCGGAAATTCTGACGGTGATGGGGACATGGGGAAAAATAAGCGTGGTCGGCAGACTGGCCGGTCCGGTGCCCCAGTTCAACACCGCATCGCTGTTTTTCCGACGGCTGCGCATCGGTGGCGTCTCCGTGGGAGATTACACGCCGTCGCAGGCGCAGAAGGTATGGCAAAAGGTGCTGGAGACGATGGCGCTGAAAAATCAAAAGCCTCTGGTGGATGCAATTTTCAATTTTGCTGATTTGCCGACAGCGTTTAAGCACCTGGCGGCCGGGCCGATGGGCAAAGTGCTTTTGCGGGTTAACGGGTAAAAGTCGGAGTCGTGCCCAGTGGTCAATGGAGCCGCCACGGCCTCGTTTTATCCGGCTTACATGCGATGGAGCGCCCGCAGGTCTTCCTCACTGGCGCGACCCAGTATGAATCGCTGAACGTCCGGATCCGGACAATGGCGAATTTCATCGGCGGTGCCGCGGGTAACAATTTTGCCGTTAAACAGCATCACAATCTGATCGGCCACCTTAAAAGCGCTGGTCATATCATGTGTGACCACCACACCGGTGACGCCCAGTTCTTCCTTAAGCTTAAGAATCAGTTCATTAATCACATCCGAACGGATGGGGTCCAGGCCGGTGGTCGGTTCATCGTATAGTATTACTTCTGGATTCATGGCAATCGCGCGGGCCAGTGCGACACGCTTTTTCTGGCCGCCGGACAGGTCGGCGGGCCACTTTTTTTCGCTTCCCTCCATTCCAACGACCGAGAGCTTTTCATGGACAATGTCGCGAATTTCGTCAGGCGTTTTTCCCCCTTGCTTAAGGATTGGAAATGCGACGTTTTCTCCGACCCGCATGGAATCGAACAGCGCGCCAAGCTGAAACAGAAAGCCAATGCGCTTGCGGAACGGCTCAAGGTCCCGTTCACCAAGATGGTCAATCCGCTGATTGCAGAAGAATATTTTTCCCGAATCCGGCCGCAGCAGCCCGACAATATGCTTGAGCAGTACTGACTTGCCTACGCCTGAAGGCCCCAGAATAACGGTGGTGCGGTCGCGGGGAATATCCA
The DNA here is from genome assembly GCA_021852225.1 of Planctomycetota bacterium. The sequence continues at coordinate 20,115 of JAJZOA010000227.1, read as the reverse complement.
GCGACATGCCATCCAGCACCACCAGCGGGCCGAAGCGTTTGTGTACATTTTCAAAACGAATAATCGGGTCAGACAATGACCGGGTTGCTGTGTTTGGATCACCCATAGTATTTGCATCCATTCATGCTGATCAGTCGGCGTGCGGCGTGCCGCGCCGCGATGCGTTAGCGGGGTTTACAACAGGCTGGGCTGATTGGGCCAGAACCAGTTGTAAAAATTATTCAACATGACCGCCATGACAAAATTCGTCAGCAGAATCAGAATAAAGCTGGCCACGAAACTCTCGGTGCAGGCCTGTCCCACGCCGCGGGCACCGTTGCCGCAGCGGAATCCTTTGTAACATGCGATGCTGGCAATGACCATTCCAAAAATCAGACTTTTAATAAGTCCGACATTCACCGTGAATAAATCGGTTCCGGCGGCGGCATAGTGCCAGAAGGAATAGTTCCGTACGCCATCCACGCCGACAGAAATAAGCCAGCCTCCCCAGATTCCAAGGGCATCGGAATACATGGTAAGAATCGGCGTCATAATGACGCAAGCGAGTATGCGCGGCACCACCAGCGTTCGCACGGGATCCGCGGCCATCGCACGTAAGGCGTCTATCTGTTCGGTGACTTTCATGGTGCCGAGTTCAGCCGTCATTGCGCCGCCCACGCGGCCGGCAAGCATGACAGCCGTCAGAATCGGGCCGGTCTGTTTGACGACGCTCACGACAATAACCGAGCCAAGGCGCGAAGCGATGCCGATGGCGGCGAATTGTGGATAGGCTTCAATAGCCAGCACGGCACCGATGAATGCTCCGGTTATCATGACCACGGGAATCGACAGAGTCCCCATTTCAAACATCTGCCGCATCAGATCGCGCATGGCGCGGCCGCCCGGGCCGCGCAACATCCATCCGATCGCCGAGCCGACAAAACAGGTAAAATCGCCGACGGCCTGAATGGATTCGCGTGTGGATCGGCCCAGTGCCGCAATCCATCCGAACCCGCGATATCCGTCGGCAGTTAAGTCTGCACCGGATCCGGCGGCGACTAAGGCCGCGGGAGGAGCATTTTTATCTGGTTGCATGTCCATACTTCTGCCGGACTCCTGTGCGGCGCCAACGAAAATCTTTAGCGGTGCCGGGTTTAACGTCGACGTCGGATAGTCGGACATTCGCCGGACCATCGCCGCGTTCGGTTTACTGCTGTTATTCTATACCTGATGGATAATCGCGGCCATATCGCTGTGAAATTTATTGGCGTAAGCGGTCAAACGCCGGTACAGGCTGGCGGGTGCCGGCTGCAGGTTGTCGGACAGTTTATCGGCTTTTAATCGCCCGATTTTGCAGCCGATGCAATTGCCGGATGCCCGCCGTCGCGATGGTCAGCATGCGGGCAAGCTGCCGCGGCGTGAAGGCGGTCTTTTCACCGGTGGCCTGAACATCCAGCAAGGCCCCGGTGGCCAGCATCGCGACGTTCATATCGGCATCGGCATTGGAATCTTCCGGATAGTCCAGGTCCAGCACAGGCCGGCCCTGCACAAGTCCCACACTGACAGCGGCGATTTGCCCGGTAAGGGGGCTTTCCTTCAGTATGCCGCCTCGGCGGGCGGCCGTCACGGCATCGCACAGGGCTACATAAGCCCCCGTAATGGCGGCGGTGCGTGTGCCGCCGTCGGCCTGCAACACGTCGCAATCAAGCCAGAGTGTGTTTTCACCAAGCTTTTCTAAATTCACCACTCCGCGCAAGGCCCGGCCGACCAGCCGCTGAATTTCCACGCTACGGCCGTCCGGCTTTCCGCTGTCGCGCTTTTTACGGGAATGCGTGGACGATGGCAGCATCGCATATTCCGCAGTAAGCCAGCCTCGGCCTTTGCCGGCCAGCCAGGGGGGAACACCCGGTTCAATCATGGCAGTGCAAAGCACCCGTGTTTGACCGAAAGCCATCAATACGGACCCGCCCGCGTGGGATGTGAAATGGCGGGTGATGCGGACGGGACGCATTTCATCGGGCTTCCGGCCGTCGTGACGGAGCGTGAATTTCGGCATAAAAAACTCCATAAGTGCGGTTTGCGGGTTACAGCCGCGAGTCGCAGGGGATCGCGGCGCGATCGGCAATGAGTGAGACGAACAATAGCCGGGTCAAAATTATTGGCCGCCGATTAAGACCGCCAGAAGTCCTTTCTGAAAATGCAGCCGATTTTCAGCCTGATCGAACACCACGCTTTGTTCGCCATCCAGAACCTCATCGGTAATTTCCACACCGCGGTAAGCGGGCAGGCAATGCATGACCACCGCATGGCCCGGAGCGGCTGAAAGCAGTTGGCGATTAATCTGATAGGGCTGGAAAATCGGGAGTTTTGCGGCTTTCTGGTCTTCCTGGCCCATGGAAATCCAGGTATCCGTATAAATAACATCCGCGTGACTGACCGCCTCCCGCGGGTCGTGGCAGGCGGCAAAATCGAGTCCCGGACTTGTCTTTCCGGCGGCGGCAATGGAGGACTCATCAAGCTGATACCCTTTGGGTGCCGCAATGCGGAATTTGATTCCCATGAGTCCGCAGATTTCCAGCAGCGATCTGGCGACATTATTGCCATCGCCGATATAGGCGACCGTCAGGTCGTCCAGATGGCCGAAATGTTCCTGAATCGTCATGATGTCGGCCATGACCTGGCAGGGGTGGCTGTGATCACTTAAACCGTTTATGACTGGTCGGCGGCTGTGGTGGGCAAGTCCTTCAATGGTGGCATGGGCGAAGGTGCGGGCCATAATCGCGTCGCAAAATCCGGAAAGTACGCGTGCCGCATCCGGGACACTTTCCCGCACACCGAGTCCGATTTCATTGGGCGAAATATAAATCGCGCTGCCGCCAAGATGATGCATGGCCACATCAAAGCTCACCCGGGTGCGCAGCGATGGCTTTTCGAATATCATGGCCAGCACTTTGCCCGCGGCCAGGGGTTCGTTGCGGCCGGTCGTCAGATACTGCTTTTTCAGCCGCAGGGCCACGCTGAGAAAACGGTCCAGCATGGGGCGGGCGGTGGGCAGAATGTCGATAAAATCGGTTTTGTGCGGGCTGGTTGCGGGCTGGCCTCGTGTCATGTGGTTTGCTCCGAACAAATTAAAAAAGGCCGCCGGATGGCATCCTTCGGCCTGAAAACGAATTCATATTCCGGTTTAGCCGCGGACAATTTCCGTGCCCACTCCCATATCAGAAAATATTTCCAAAAGCAGGGAATGGGGAAATCGTCCATCAATAATGTGGGTTTTGTTGACACTTCCATCAAGGGCGATAAAGCAGGCTTCCACCTTGGGCAGCATGCCTTCGCCAATTTGGCCTTCGGCGACCAGCGATTCAATTTCGCGACGGGTGATACTGCGCACCAGCGAATGGGCGTCATCCCGGGTGCGGCGGATACCGTGGGTATCCGACACGAGCACCATTTTCTCAGCGGAGATGGCGGCGGCCACAAAGCCGGCGGCGGTATCCGCGTTGACATTCAATTTTCCGCCCGAGGAATCCAGCGCAATTGGCGCAATAACGGGTATGAAATCCGCCTGGGTCAGCGCCCGCAGCAGTTCGGAATTTACACTGGTCACCTGGCCGACGCGGCCTATGTCCACCCGCTGGCCATCCTGCCCAGGGAGAAAAAGCTTTTCACCGAACAGTACCGCGCTGCCCAGCGAATGCAGCGGCATGGCCTTTCCGCCAAGTGAATTAATGGTGGCCACAATAAACGTGTTAATATCGTTGATCAGCACATGTTCGGCAATGGCCAGGGTGCGGTCGTCGGTGTAGCGGCGTCCCATGACAAACTGAGTTTTAAGCCCGGCATCGGTCATGGCCTGAGTGATGGCCTTGCCCCCGCCATGGACCACGATGGGTTTCATACCCACAGCGCGCATAAAGACGATGTCCGTAAGGACTTTTCTCAACTCGGTCTGGGTGTCCATGAAGGAACCGCCGAGTTTGACGACAACAATTTTTTCATTGAAACGCTGGATGTAGCCCAGTGCTTCAATGAGCGTGCCGGCTTTTTCCAGCACGCCAGGATCCATGGGTATGTCCACGGCAGACTCCAGTCACGCACCTCCGGCTGCGCCGAAAGCAAGCCGTTCAGGATACCATTGCGTCCATCATTTTCAAGGCAAAAATAATTTTATCAGCGGATGGCGGGTGCGGCCCGGTACCATGGAAACCGTCGGTGGCGGCGGGGGAAAGTCGGCCGTATGGCTTTTGAATCATCAGTACTGTATGCAGTTTGCGAGCCGAAATTGCGGTTGCTCCAGGCTGGCCTGACGAACAGGCCAGCGTGAAGTCTACCCCATTTTTGTTGCACTGCTTAAACAAGACCGAAATATTGGACGGTTTTCAGTATTCCGGTGCTATTTGGCGGTGTATGCCCGTCTCGCGGCGCGCCGGCGGAACGTGTTGCGCTACGGATGACGCATCGCGGCCGTGCCGCAACCAATCCTGGCGCCAATATCCTGGGTAAGATCACGGCTGCGAAGATACAGGGCCTTTCACTTGCTTGTTTATCCGGGTATTTCCAGAAGGGACCTCCGCCGGTTGCAGGCGGTATCCAACTGGTCCAGCGCATTGGAAATAGCCATTCCGGCCACGGGGCTTTTTAACTCCGGACAGGTCAGTGCGGCGCAGAGCCGCTGAATATGGCCCGAATTTTCAAGCATATCCGCGTCCGCGACCAGAAGTTGTTCCAGCAGCCCCTGTTCGTTCCTGAACCGCCGCCATATCCGGTCCTGGGCGGGCGCTGGCAGACCCTGTATGCGCGCAGCCATGCCTGAAATGCGTGCTCGCAGTTCGGTAAGCTGCCGCAGGATGGCTGTTAATTCGGCAGGCGGATAGGGTTGGTCCCGTGTGGGTGCGGGGATGTGGTTATTCTGAAATTCAATAGCAAGTTCGCCGATGCGCCGCGCGGCATCACCCAGCGGCGCACAGGCTTTCTGGCGGACCAGCAGATCGTCGGCGCGCAGCCGATTTTCCGCGCGGTAGAAATTAAAGCCATCCCCCAGCAGCATGAGGTCAAGCTTTTGCAACAGCGGGTTGGTTATTTCGGTCATGTACAACCTCCAAAAGCCGATGAGATGGGCCAGTCGGATGGTCTGCCGATTCAAGCGAGGGGCCGGGTTTTCCTATGCGCTGGCCGCCCCGGCCGATTCCGCTGTGTTGGCGGCTCCGGAAGGCAAGTCCATGCCCATGCCCATGCCCGGTACGGCGAAGCCGATGTTGAACGGCAGGCCAACGGCCATGTTCGGCGCGCTGATGATGCCCTTTTCCGCCATCAGCATGGCAGTGTAATATCGGACAGCTTCTTTTTCGTTGAGTCCGAATGCCTTTAATGCGATTAACGCCTTCATCCGCGGGTCGGCCGGATGCACCAACACTTTAACAGTATTTAATGAAATACCGTAAGTTTTAAGAAAGTCCTGCAGATGTCCAAATACCAATTGGGTCAAATCCGCAATTTTTTCATTGACCGATTCCAGCGGCGTAAGCTGAATCATCTGATTGATAGCCTGTTCCACCACCGGTCCAGCGTAAGAATTAAGGTCTTTGGTGGTCAGTGAGTGGCCGCGGTAGGGCATATGCTGGACCAGGGCAATGGCATCCTCCTTCGTGTCAACATGAACGTAATAGTCCACATTGTAGGTCATTTCCGCCATTTCTCTGGATAGTGCAAGCCCCTGTGTCTGCACCACAAGCTTCGCCTTATTGATGTAAAGCGCCTCGTACTGCCATGGGCTTTGTCCGCCGTAGAACGCCTGCTGTATTGAACCGATGAGCGGGCGCTGCGGAGTCTCAACCGGGAATTGACCGGTCTCATAGACGTTAAGAATGGCACCACGGGATTTGAGCACGCAGAAATGATTGCTTTCCACCGTCAGCAGCGATCCATTCATTATGTCGTTGCTTGGATAGTGCCAGAGAATTGTGTCCGGTCCCATCACCTCTTCGCCGTTGGTCGCCAGAGTGGAAATAACGCTTCTAATTCCAGCCATTGGTTACTCCAAAAAATGACATAATAGGCATACGGATTGATTCTCCGAGCATCCCCGGGGTATGCAAAAGATGCTAATGCGTCTACGTGCGAATATCAAGTATTTCATTCCATCCGCAACTGCCGGCTAAATCAAAGTGGTGCGGACGTGGCCCGTACGATGGTCAGCATGGCGCGAATCTTGGCCAGTACTTCCTCATATTCCGCGGCCGGTTCACTTTCGGCCACAATTCCGGCACCGCCCTGAAAGACAAATTCATTCCCGGCCAGATGAGCCGTGCGAATGGCGATATTCAGCGTGCCGTTTCCGGCGGGGCCGATCCATCCCATGTGGCCGCAGTAAATTCCGCGCGGGGTCTGTTCCAACTCCGCGATAATTTCAGTGGCGCGGATTTTCGGCGTGCCACTGATCGAACCGGCGGGGCAAAGGGCTGCAATGATGTCGCCCCAGGAAGCGCCCGCGTCAAGCAATCCGGAAATTTCCGCGACGGTATGCCATACGGTCGGGTGTTGTTCGAGCATTCGCGGCTCAGTGACGCGGATGCTTCCGGTCCGGCAGATGCGCCCCAGATCATTCCGCAGCAGGTCCACTATCATGGCTAATTCGGCCTGTTCCTTGGGGCTTTGCAGCAGGTCGCGTGACGCGGTCAGGTCTGCGGCCGGATGGTCGGGATAACGCGGCCGCGTGCCCTTAATCGGACGCGTCCGCAGGTTCCGGCCCCGGCGTTCAATAAACAATTCCGGCGAGACTGAAAGAATCGCGTGCGACTGGTGGTCGTGCGGGAATCTGAAAATGCCGCCATAGGGTGCCGGGCTTAAATGGCTGATGCGGGCGAAAAGTTCCGCCGGCGGGATATCGGTCTTCATGCACCAGCGTGCGGCGATATTGGCCTGATAAATATCTCCGGCGCGGATGAATTCAAGTGTACGTTGCACAGCCCGCTGAAATTCCGCGCGATGTGTCTGATCCACCAATTCGGCCCGGCCATTTGTGGACGCAACGTTGTCGCCTGTGGCGCTTCGCAGGGTATCTTCCATGCGGCGAAGCGCGACATCTGCATTTGGGGCATCGTGTGCGGATATGTGCAGCAATTGCGCCCGACGATTGCGATGGTCAAAAATATAATAGTCGCGGAAAAGCTGCCAGCGGAAAAGCGGGAGTCGTGGTGGAAGACTGGAAAAAATATCGGGACTTTCCAGCATTAAACCCGCATCGTAACTGATCCAGCCCAGCCAGCCGAACAGATCGGGCAGCGGTTCGTCGGCCATTAATTCAATACCATCCATGGCCGCCTGCCATTGCTGGAGCGCGGTTTGAATCGATACGGATGGGGCGGGTGTTGCACTGGCGGCGCCCGACGCATAAGGCCGATGGGTGGTGCTGGAAAAAAAACAGGCCGCCCGCGTGCGATTTGCTTGAAGCGTCACCAGCGGATGGGTGGCCAGAACGGATCTGCCCGCCGGATCGTACAACAGGGCAACTTCCGCTGCGGTGTCAGGCTCGTGCGGCTGGACCGCAAGAATCGCTCGCGGCATTCCGACGGTATCATCGGCCGGCAGTGGGATTTGGCGGAAATGCAGCCGCAGTTTCATGTTGTTCAACATACGGTAGCGCGGCCCGCGCGGCCAGTCCTTCCAGAGGCAAAAAAATCAGCCGGTAACCTTGACGACAACCATGGTGGTGTCGTCGGTGCGGCGGTTAAGGCCGACGAAACGGCGGGTTTCCCACATCATCTGGCGGCATATCTGCTCGGCGGGCAGGTGCAAATGCCGCAGAAGGGAATCGCGGATTCGCGGTTTGCCGAATTTTTCGCCACCAAAATTCATGGCATCGGTCAGACCATCCGTATAAACAAAAAGGACATCGCCGGTCTGCAGTTGAACCACTTCCTTGCTGTAAATTTCGTCCGGCAGCACACCTACGACCATGCCGCCGGCGGTTAATTCGCGAATCTGACCGGCGCGGACCAGGAGAGGTGGTTCGTGACCGGCGGTGCTGCAGGTAAGCTGCCGTGCGGCAAAATTCAGCACCCCGTACCAGAGTGTGACAAATTCGTTGCTGCGGGTATCCGCACAGACGGCGCGGTTCACTCGCGAAATAATTTCATCCAGATCGTAAATGTCAATGGCGTGGGCGCGCACGGCGGCGCGCACGCTGGCCATCAGGAGAGATGCTGGCAGGCCCTTGCCGACCACATCAGCCACGGCTATTCCCAGGCTGCCATTGCCGAAGGGAATAAAATCGTAAAAATCGCCGCCCAGTTCAAAGCAGGGAACATACAGCGCGGAAATATCAAATCCCGCGGCCTTGGGAGATTCCTGCGGAATCATGCGACGCTGCACTTCGGCGGCAATCTGCACCTGCCGCTGAAGTTGCTCATTTTCCAGCGCCTCATGGGCCAGGCGGGCGTTTTCAATGGCGGCGGCGGCCTGGGAGGCGATGGATTCAAGCAGGCTTACATCAAAATCACTGAATTCCCTCGTGGCGGCGGTATAAACGCGCAACACGCCGATGGGGTGGCCGCGGTACATCATGGCGGTGCAAAGCATGGAAGCAATGCCTTCCCGGCGAGCATCTTCCGGATAGGCCACCCGCGGGTCGGTGGCCATATCTCCTATGTAAACGGATTTGCCGGTCAGGGCTTCGCGATCCACGCCGCTGTTACCCAGCGAAATGGGGCCTTTTTTCAAATAGCCCGTCGATAGGTTATGTACGCTTTTAATCAGCAGTTCTTCGCGCTGTTCATCCAGAAGCCTTAAGGAACAGGCTTTGGCGTCCATGGCGTCCACCACAGCCGAAGTGACCCGGTCGAGCGTCTGTTGAAGGCCGCGGGCGTCGGACAGAAGTCGAGAAACATTAAATAATGTTGATAACTCCATAATCCTGCGGCGAAGCTGCATCTCCTGGGCGCAAAGCCGGGAAATGGCGTTGGCCATAAGGTAAAGAAACTGCACACTTGCCGTGCGACGAAGGAGGCTTTCCTGGTTCAGGGCCTCCACCAGTGTTCGCACCTGCGCGGGCGGCAGATTCAGCTTTTCGGAAAGCTCTTTTACCGCTGCGGCGCGCAGCGGCGCGGCCTTCGCCGGTTCAATGACAATGCTCCCAAAACGCACGCCATTGACCATGATTGGGGCGGAGAATGGCTGGTCGAGATCGGCGTCCCCTTTCTGATTTCGCGCTTCGGCAATGGCGGCTGATCGGGACACAAAGCGCGTGCTAAGCGTGGTCTGTGTCAGCGCCACGCCTTCCTGATTCAAAATCGTGGCTTTGACTCCCGCCACAGATGCCAGTGAATCCTGGATATCCTGGAGCGTGGCGTGGTCAATATAGTCGGTCAGCCGGGGCGCAGCGGCCGGGCGAAGGCCGGTCGCGGCGGGAGAAGTCGCAACCGCGGCGGCGGTTTCCATATTTGCATGCCCAGATTCCGGGGATGTCATATTAAGGCTCGCAAACGATGGAAAAGTCCGACTGCCACACAGTCGTGAACAACAAATAGAATCGCGCCACAGTCCGCCGCCCCGGATTCAGCCGGGCTTTGATGCCCCTCCGAAAAAAGGGTGTTGGTCGGTACTTCACTGTTTGGCTCCATGCCGTGTTGTTTTGGCGTGGTGCAGCCAGGCCTGGCTGAGCACTGCGGGCCACATGCCGCCATTGCGCCATTTGGCCCATTCGGCCAGTATCTTTCCAAGTTTCGCACGGTTGCCCGTCTGGTACGCCATGTACGCGGAAAGGAATGCGCCGGTTTTGCTTTTTTCCTTAAGCAAACCCGCCAGGTCTTTGTTGACGGCGGTGATGGTAATGGCCGGCAGAAGCTTTTTAAGGTTGTAACGAACCGCAGTAAGTTCCGGATGCCGACGGAATACGAATTTAAGATCGTACGCGGCGGTATCGTACAGGCCGGCGGCAAGTTCCGCGTGGGCGCGTCCCACAATGGGAAGCGGATTAGTCTGGTTAAGCATCATGGCGCCCTGATAGGCATCCATGGCGCGGATGAATTTTCCCTTTTCCATTGCAGCTTGGCCGCGGGTCATTTCCTGATTAAACGCGCCAGGTGCCTGACCCACCAGTGAATTAAGAATGTGCACCTTCTGTCCGGCCTGCAGGACGCGCACCAGATGTTTGGGAATCAATTTGTTTTCTTCGTGCAGAAGCGTGCCTGTGCCAGGCGTAATATACGCGGGAGTCTTGCCGCCGGTTTTTGGGGCCGGGCCACTGGCAATTCCGTTACGCACGCGGCGGGCGGTCAGCGGCGCAATTGGCAACCCGGTAATGGGGTCCACCGTCAGCATTTGTTCCTGTTGAGTATTCCGCGGAGCCAGAGTGGTAAGTGTCATGGCCGATTTTCCACCAAGCCCCGGAGCGGTTATGAGCTTTTTATGCCCGCTGGAAAGTTCCGCAAGCAGTTGCTGATAAAGGTCTCCGGCGGGCCGGCTGCCCGGTGCAACTTGGGAGCCGCTTAACGAATTCAGCGCCTCGCCAACGGGCGAGGCACTGCCCCCCGCGTTAATTTTATCACCCAGCGGCGCGGATGATACTTTGCTGTTCACAATAAAATCCGTCGGTCGCGGCGGCTTGTTGACACTGTTATCCGCACTGTTTAAATCGGATTTCACCTTGTTATTCAGGCGGCCATAGGTTCCGTCTTTGCGAATGCCCAGATCATTCTGGTTAACGGCTTCCTGTACGTGCACCTGCCGCAGGCCAAAAAGTGAACTGACTTGCGATTCGCCACCGGTGACCAGTCCATTGCTCGCCGTGCCGGGGTTATAGTTGTAAAGGCTTCCAGGTGGCAGCGCGGAGCCAAGATTTCCATACGGCAGATTTGTGGGGGGGCTGGTCAGCGCGCTGTTAAGCGCATTATTATTAAGATAATCCGGACTATTGCCGTTAGGCGAAACGCCCAGTGCATTTTGTCCCAAAGTGTTTCCCGCAATAAAACTGGATTGACCATTGACTAGTTGTTGGGCGCTGAAACTCGATACCCCGGCACTCACGGCGTTCACCCGCGAAAGCTCCGCCTGGCCCGGAGAAACCGACGCATTTACAAAAGGTGACTGGCTGATCTGCGGAATCCGTGCGTAGCTTGTTCCTCCGCCGGGCAGAGGAACCGGAACAACCTGATAGTTCAGTCTGGCGCCGCCGGAATTAATCACACCATAACTATTGGCATTCTGCGGGTAATAGCCGGGAACGGGATTGTTACTTCCGCCGGAACCGACTTGGTTACTGGCATCCAGTGCCTGTCCCTGTTGAACCTGTACCTGTGCGGTTACCGGGGCAATCGCGATCGCTGCGCCAATGGCAAAGGCTGCCAAAGCCAGAAACCGCTCGTGGCCAAGTCTTGGCCGGGGAAGTATGTTGGCGGATATTTTGGAGAATCTGGTCATAAAGCACCTCACACTGTTCGTCCCAAGCGGCTCACATGGTTTTCGGACCAACTTTGAACCTCTAAGTATTATATCGCGGTTACGGTGATTAGAGGTACTACCTGTTTTATTTTTTTTGCGTTTACGTTTGATATATTCGCAACTTAAGCATTAAACTGTATTTACGGGTTCGGCCTAGGGTTGGCAGACAACGCCGCAAATCAATAATAATAATGGCCTTATTGCGTCGGAAATGGGGTTTTCTCTTGTCGATCACTATTTTTGGCAGTTGTGCATTCGGACGCAAGCAGATACTGTTTTGTTGAGCTTTTAGATTTTTAATGGATGTGTCATAAACAGGAATGTACCATGGCTGAAAAAATTCGCGTCACCGTATGGCATGAATACCGGCATGAAAAAACCAGCGACGAGGTACGCTCCATTTATCCTGATGGCATGCACGCGGTGCTGGCCGCGGCCCTGTCCGCCGCAGGCGATATGCAGGTTAGCACAGCCACACAGGACGAGCCGGATCACGGTCTGACGGATGAAGTGCTGGCCAGCACGGATGTTCTAACCTGGTGGGGGCATAAGGCGCATCATGAGGTGCGGGACGATATTGTCGCTAAAGTTCACAAGCGGGTCCTTGCGGGCATGGGGTTGCTGGTGCTTCATTCCGCGCATTATTCCAAGATATTTAACTTATTGATGGGCACATCCTGCAGCCTGAAATGGCGCGAAGCCAACGACCGCGAAATTTTATGGTTTACCGCTCCGGGGCATCCGATTCTTGCCGGCTTAAGCGACCATATCATCATTCCGCGAGAGGAAATGTACGGCGAACATTTCGATGTTCCCGAACCTGATGAAACTGTTCTGATCAGTTCTTTTACCGGTGGAGAAGTCTTCCGCAGTGGATTGGTCTATCGACGTGGCGCGGGCCGCATATTTTATTTTCGACCCGGCCATGAAACGTATCCAACCTACCATCAGAAGGAAATTCAACAGATTATCATCAACGCAGTGCGCTTTCTTAAGCCGGCCCGGGGCAGCGCCGAACAAACTTACGGCCGCATGCAGCCGCTGGCATGAATACGCGCATGTCGAAGTTTATTGCCCCGCCGATTGGCAAATTGGCAACGCGGGAATCACCCTTGCATTGAACCGGCCTAAATCGAAAGCACGGTTGACTATTCGCAAGCGCGCGTTGTTCGCAAACGATTCGGGTTCGGTTCCGATCGTGATGGTACCGCTGTGCACCGTAGGTCAAATTTCAAAGTGATAAAAAAAAACGCCATTCCGACCTATCCATCTTACTTCGGTCTTCCGCACGAATCGGTCAGACACTTGACGGATGATGCGTATCGAGCTGTTTGGCCGTTTTAGAAGGGCCGATTCAGCAGATGCCCACCCGCACCAGCTATTTTTATCGGCGAGTCGTTTGACACGGCATCTTAGGATATAGTTATGTTTATATATCGTTACAAATGAAACTGCGTGAACTTTAAGGCGGGGAACCCCTTAAACGATTATCGGGTGTTCCAAACCGGCTCGACACGAGCAAAAACGCCGTGGTCTATTGGTCCGCGGTCAACGGCGAATTGATTCGAGAATTCCGGAGATATGGGATTAAGAAAAGATTCTGCGCATCTGGGTTGATGCAAAGCGCCTACCCGTCGACGCGCTGCAATTTGGCGAATTGAAGGATCAGCGTTTTGCGGCCTGCGGATTGAAATTCCACCACGGCCCGTGTTTGGGCCGGATCATCGCCAATTTCCGCAATGCGGCCCAAGCCGAAATTGGGGTGTCGCACCAGCTGGCCCTCGCGAAAATCTGAACCGGCCGCAGCTGACTCCGCCGAACCTGCCGCCACCGCCGGTGTGCCGACCGCCGCGGAATGACTGTGATTGGCAACCGCGGCCGAGGCTCGATTTCCCGGCCGGACATGACGCGGGGAATTATCCCGAAAGCCAACAGATCCAGCGGACGGAAACTGCCGGCTAAGGTCAACTTCCTCCATGCACTCTTCGGGCAACTCGGAAATGAATCGGGAGCGCAGACGGGATTCCGAACGTCCCATGACCATTCGCCACGCTGCATAGCTGATGATAAGCCGTTCCATGGCGCGGGTAATTCCCACAAATGCCAGTCGGCGTTCTTCTTCAATATCATCTTCTTTAGCCTGATACCCAATGGCCCGTTCATGGGGAAGAATACCCTCTTCAAGCCCCGCCATGACCACCACCGGAAATTCCAGACCTTTGGCGGCATGAAGTGTCATCATGGTAACGGCACCGCGATCCGACTTCATACGGTCCGTGTCCGAAACCAGCGTCACCTGGGTCAGATAATCCAGCAGTGTGCCGCCCGGGTTCTGCCGGTCGAACTCGGCGGCAATGTTTATCAATTCCTGAATATTTGACGCGCGTTGCAGCGATTCTTCATCGGCCGTTTTAAGGTCTAGAAAACCCGCGCCGCGAATCAGCTCTTCCATAATGGCGGCTACCGGTATTAGAACCGGCGACACCTTCGAGGATTCCTGGAAATCCTGCGGCTGAAAATCCGGGCCGATTGGCGTCGGACCTGGAAAAAAAGCATTGTCGGCTGATTCCCCTTGTGGCGGGGGGGCAAAGTCAGCGGTGAAAGTGTCCGCCGGTGGGTTAAAGTCAACTGCTGAATCGGCCTGGACGTTCGCCGATTCGTCGGCCGGATCAATCGCATCATTTTCCGGAATTGCAGAGGCCCGCAGCGTTGGCTCAATTCTCGCGTGCATGGCCTGAATTAGGCGGGCGAAACGGCTGGCGCCGTCAACAACTTTCCTGCTAAGGCCGGGAATTTCCGCGGCACGCGCTGCGGCGACTAAATGACTGATGCCGTTTTCCACGGCAAACATGCCAATGCGCGAGACACTCGTATCCCCGATTCCGCGGGCGGGAACGTTGATCACGCGTTCAAAGCTGACAGAATCACCCGGATTCATAACCAGTTTCAGATAAGCCAGGACATCTTTCACTTCGCGCCGGGCGTAAAATTCCGTCCCGCGTACAATCTGATACGGCACGCCGGATTTCATCAGGGCGTCCTCAAGTACGCGGGAGAGTGAATTCACGCGATAAAAAATCGCCATTTTTTCCCACCCGACGTTCTCATGTTCATGCAGTGACCGCAGGCGACGGACAATTTCCTGCGATTCTTGATATTCGTCCGCGGCGACTATTGAAACAATTTTTCCACCGATCGGATTTTCCGTCCACAGTTCTTTCTGTTTACGCACGCGGTTGTGGGATATCAGGCCGGAAGCGGCCTTTAGAATGGTTTTTGTGCTGCGGTAATTCTGTTCCAACAACACCACCCGGGCGTTGGGAAAATGCTTTTCAAATTCCAGAATGTTGGACATGTTGGCACCGCGCCATGCATAAATGGACTGGTCCGGATCGCCGGTCGCACAAATATTCTGATGTCGCGCGGCCAACATTTTAACGATCAGAAACTGTGCATGATTGGTGTCCTGATATTCGTCAATGAGAATGTACTGGTACCGGTCCTGAAGCTGTTCAAGCACGTCGCGGTGGTCGCGAAGCAGAAAGGCGGTTTTAAGCAATAGATCGTCAAAGTCCATGGCTTTATTTTCGCGCAACAGGGCTTCATAGCTGCGGTAAGCCTTGGCCACATTGGTGTTGTAAAACCCACTGGCATGTTCGGCAAAGGCGTCGGGAGTCAGGAGGCGGCTTTTGGCACCGCTTATTTGGTCAAGTACGCGGGCGGGGGTAAAGTTGTCTGGGGATATGCCCGCTTTCTCCAAGGCCTGTTTCACCAGTTTCAACTGGTCTGAACTGTCCAGAATACTGAATGCCGAAGGCATGCCCAACACCGGGGCAAATTGCCTGAGCAACTTCACGCACAGGCTGTGAAATGTCGATACGGTAATGCCTTGAGCTGTCCGCGGCGGAAGAAATTTAAGCAGATCCACAGTGCGACCGCGCATTTCACCAGCCGCCTTATTCGTAAACGTAACAGCCAAAATATTCTTGGGTGGAATACCTTGTGCCGCCAGAAAGGCCATTCGCCTGGTGATTGTCCGGGTTTTTCCCGATCCGGCGCCCGCCAGCACCAGCAGGGGGCCATCAATATGTTCCACGGCCTGGCGCTGCGGTTTGGTCAGGCCAGCCAGAATCGCTTCAATTTCCGCACTGTTCATGATGGTTACGTCATCCATAATCGACTCTTGCCGGCGGTCGGTGGCCGCAATACTGAATGTCTCCAGTATAGCAGATCGTTCAGGCTATCTGGCAATTGGCGGTCTGCAGGTGAAAAAAATGTTGTGCCACACACTATTGGTTCGGGGCGCACCTATTTGATTACGGCCGAGCCAGACGGGAATACGCTAACTCAGCCATCAAACGGATGCCCGCCGGCAGCGCAGCATCCGGGAAATCGTAAAGCGGGTTATGCAGCATGGGATATTCTCGCTTACCGGGCGGCCGTACGCCAAGGACAAAAAAGCAGCCGGGGACACGTTTTAGATAATAGGCAAAATCTTCGCTCCATAAAAATGGCTGGTGGAATTCCACTACTTTCTCTGCACTCAGAAGTGCACTGGCCGTTTTCCTGAGAAAATCAGCCTCGGACGCAGGATTGACAGTGGTGGGGGTGGCCGAAGTGAAGCGACAAGTCGCTTTACAGCGGTGAGTGGCTGCAACGGTGTGGCAGGTGTGCTGAATAAGTCTGACGGCCTGGCTTCGCGTCGCGGGTGCCAGAGTCCGCAAAGTGCCGCTAAGTGTTGCCGATTCCGGTACCACATTGCTGGCCCGCCCGGCATTGAACGTACCAATGGTCAGCACGACTGTATCGATTGGGTCAATGTTGCTGGCCAAAAGCCCGGCAAGCGCCTGCACTAGCGCCGCGCCGCAGGCTATCGGGTCGGCACCATGATGCGGCGATGCGGCGTGGGTGCCTTTGCCGTGAATCTCTATAACTAATGAATCGACCGCCGCCAGAAATACTCCCGGCCGGTAACCGATGGTTCCCACGGGCAGGCCCGGCCAGCCGTGCAGACCAAAAATGGCATCTACGTCGGGGTTTTCCAGCACGCCGTCGCGGCACATGCGTTCAGCGCCATTCAGCCCCTCTTCCGCAGGTTGGAAAAGAATTTTAACCTTTCCTTGAAGCTGTTTGCGAATGTGCATTAAAGCTGTGGCCGCCCCCAGGGCGATCGCCATGTGGCCGTCATGGCCGCAGGCGTGCATCATGCCTGGATGGCGGCTTTGCCATTCCCGGCCTGTTAACTCTGTGACAGGCAGTGCATCCATATCCGCACGCAATGCGACGCAACGGTCGCCACGGCCATCAATCTGTGCCAGAATGCCTGTTCCCCCGCCAAATCCGCGTTTATAGGGAATGCGGAGTTGTTTAAGAACCCCGGCGATTGCGTCACTGGTAAGCTTTTCTTGATAGCCTAGTTCGGGAATTTGATGGAGCTGATGCCGCCAAGCGATTGACTTATCGTAAATCTTTTGCCAGTCGATACTTACAAGACTATCAATGGTGCTTTTTGCGGCTGTGGATGGTCCCTTTCTGGGTTTTAGGGCGGCTGGAGTGTAGATGGGAATTGTTTCCCTCATAAAAGCACCGGAGGCCAAGCTAGTCGTTGGCATAAAAAAAAGCAAACGGTTCCAAGACCCTGTCTGCCCGGTGCGGCGCCGGAGAAAAGTTCGCAAAGCGCTATTATTTGGCTGGGTTGGCCGGAATCATCAGGTGTTGGCGTTGAATTGCCAGTTCCATGAGGCGGTTTTGCGCGGGACGTGGTTCCTGCGGCGGAACTGGATGCCTCTGAATCCATTGTCCATCCGGTTGAAGGTCCCATGCCTGAAGGTTGTCAGCCAGAAGAATTTCCAGAACTTCGCGGACCTTTGTTTGCAAGACCGGACTTTCAACCGGAACGGCGGCTTCGACGCGATGGCTCAAATTGCGGCTCATCCAGTCGCCCGATCCCATGTAAAACTCATCCTGACCGTTATTGTGGAACCAGAACACACGTGAATGTTCCAGGAAGCGGCCGATGACGCTCATGACCCGAATATTTTCACTAAGGCCTGGGACTCCGGCACGCAGGCAGCAGAACCCGCGGACAATCAGATCTATCTGCACCCCCGCAGCGCTGGCTTTGTACAGCATTTCGATAATTTCGTTGTCTTCCAGGGCATTCATTTTCGCTACCAGGCGGGCCGGCCGGCCAGCGACGGCGTGACGGATTTCACGCTGAATCATTTCGCGAAACCGGTTGCGCATCTGGACCGGTGCAACCAGAAGTTTCCGGTAGTCGTTTTTGAGTGAGCGGCCGGTGAGGAACGCGAACAGGTCTACCACATCCTGACAGATATCTTCGCGACAGGTGAAAAGGCCCAGGTCTGTATACAACTGGGCGGTTCGCGAATTGTAATTTCCTGTGGAGATGTGGCAATAGGATCGCACGACGTTGTCTTCCTGACGCACAACCAGCGCGATTTTCGTATGCGTTTTGAGCCCTAAAATGCCATACACCACATGGGCACCGGCATTTTCCAGGGCCTGTGCCCATTGAATGTTGCTGGCCTCATCAAACCGGGCTTTAAGTTCCACCAGGACTGCCACCTGCTTGCCGGATTCCGCTGCGCGGGCCAGAGCCGCCACGAATGGGGAATCTCCGCTGGTGCGGTACAACGTCATCTTAATGGCAAGTACCTGCGGGTCACGCACCGCCGAAAGAATAAACCGCTCCACCGAACTGTCGAAGCTTTCATATGGATGGTGAACCAGCACATCGCTTTGTCGAATAATAGCAAACACACTGGCGTCCACATCCGCCATGGCCGGCGAACAGATTGGTTTCCACGGGGGCAGCCGCAACAGCGGACCTTCCAAAGCGGCCAATGCCATGACATCGGCCATTCCCAGCGGTTCGGGTTCTTCGTACAGGTCGTCGAAATGAATTTCCAGGCCGTCCAGCAGATAGCGGCGCATTTCGTCGGACATGCCGCGGGCTATCTGGACACGCACTGTTTCCGCAAAACGCCGGGCTCGAAGTTCTTCCTGCACCACTTCCAGAAGGTCATCTGAATCGTCCACATCGGCTTCGACCTCGGCGTTGCGCGTCACTCGGAAGCAGTTGGTTTCGACAATTTCCATGCCGGGAAAAAGCATTGCCAACTGACCCTGTATCAGGCTTTCAAGGGACACCAGAATGGTGCCATCTTCCTGTGCAATTCGGAACCACCGTGGAAACAGCCGCGGCATTTTCACCCGTGCAAAAAGCGACTCAGGCTGGCCTGGCTGTTTAAGCAATACGCCGATCGACACGCTTAAATTGCTGATAAATGGAAACGGATGGCCGGGGTCCACCGCCAGGGGGGTTAAAACGGGGAATACGATTTGCCGGAAATAATCGGCCGCGAACTGCTGTTGCTTGGCGTTCAACTGCTCGTAGGTGCACAAGCGAAGGTTGGCCTTTTCCATTTCCGGTTTAAGCTGGTCTTCCCATATCTGGCGTTGCATGTCGGCGAGTTGCGAAAGCTTTTGGCGCACCAGCGAAAGCTGCTGGATATGTGTGAATCCGTCCGGGCTGACATCCAGGGGTTTTGCGGCGGCAATCTGCTTAAGAACGCCGATCCGTTTCATGAAAAATTCGTCGGTATTGCTGGCGAAAATACCCAGAAATTTCACCCGTTCCAGGAGTGGATTGCGCGGGTTTGTCGCCTCATGCAGAACGCGAAAGTTAAAATCCAGCCAGCTTAAGTCGCGATTGAAAAAGCGGGCGCTATCCGCGGCGGGTTTCACCCCTGCAGGCGAGCGGCTTGCGGCAATACCTGGTGCATAAGCTGTCATAGGTGAATTGCTCCGAATCTGAACTATGCCATGGCAATGGCCTGCCCGCGTTTGGACCGAACCATTCCTTTGGCTTCCGGCAGACAGTTCGGGCCAGTTGCGCCCGGCCTAGGTATCATCCGCGCTGCCGACCTGTTTGCCAAGCTGAATTATTAACAGTACTTTTATTCCCGTGTCCAGCCCCCATTTATGACTCCACTTGCACGTATAGGTTTCGAATACATAGACATTCATCCATCAAATAACATCTGACGGTTAATTGCTCCCGCAGGCATCAGGGATCGTCTCTTTGATCCGGCACCACGGCCAGAGGGAAGAGAGTTGCAAGGCCGGGTGGGGGTTCGGGGGCGGGTGGAAGAAACCGCCCCCGAGGCGCGGGCGGCAAACTCATTGGGGGTCTGATAGCCCAAGCTCGAATGGGGGCGCCGCCGATTATATTCCTGACGATAGAGCCGACAAATCGCCTGGGCATGTGCCACACTCCCGAATGTCTCCATATCCAAGCATTCACGGCGTAAGGTTCCGTTAAACCGTTCGTTGGTACCATTTTGCCAGGGGCTGCCGGGATCGATGTGCCGAACGATCACCCCGGCTTGCTTAAGCCGCCGCATCAGGGTGTTGGCGATAAACTCAGGGCCATTGTCTGACCGTACAAACTGGGGCGTTCCGTAGTCCGTCGCGGCAACCTCCCATCTCCTGTCTTCCGCCGGTTTCCATGGCTAATTGAACAATGATCTATACATTTGCATTCCATGCTGGCATCACCCAAATGAGAGTTGGTGCTCGTGCAATGGGTTTTACCGTTCCGCATAAAAGGCCAAAAGATTTGCACAAATTGCCATTGCGGGCGACGGCCCAGTGGTTATAAATACAGTACAAGTA
>JAJZOA010000365.1 GCA_021852225.1 Planctomycetota bacterium | reverse complement strand
GGCCGTGGAGATCAACCGCGGGCAGGATATGGTGACGGTGATGCGCAAGAATGGATCCGAGCAGCCCAAAGTGGTGACGATGGGCAAGCGGAATGATGTGAGTTGGCAGGTGGTAAGCGGATTGAAACTGGGGCAGAAGGTGCTGGTGCACGAGTCCGCGGTCAATAGCATGTGGTCGCCGGGTCGCCATTAATTCCAGGTTTCAAAGCGGTTGGATGAGCAGGTTGGACGTGTTATGTTGATTTGGACGACGATAAAAATTGCGTTGCGGAGCATGATGGCGAACAAGCTTCGCGCCATTCTCACGATGCTGGGCATGATTATCGGCGTTGCCGCGGTGATCGCGATGATGGCGCTGGGAAACGGCGCCAAGCAGCACATTCTTGGGTGGGTATCGCGAATGGGAAAGAACACCATCACGGTGTTTCCGCATAACCCGAAGCTGCCGTCGGTGCTTAACGGATCTCCGGATCCGTTGTCCATTTCCGACGCGATAGCCATTTTGAACATTCCAGGTGTAAAGGCGGTTTCGCCGGTGGTGGCAAGCAATGAGCCGGTGAAATGGGGCGGCAATTTCACCAATTGCAACACTATTGGCGTGGCGCCCACGTGGATACACATTCACAGCTTTAAAATTCAGGAAGGTCGCAATTTTACGGATTTTGATGTGCGCGACATGGCATCCGTTGCCGTTATAGGACCTGAAACCGCGGAGCGCCTTTTCGGGTCACAGGATCCGCTGGACCGGAAAATAACAGTTGGTACCGTGCGGTTTCAGGTGATCGGAGTGCTGGTGCCCAAGGGCCGCCATGGATGGTTTGACCCGGATAATCAGGTGCTGATACCGTACACCACGGCGATGACCAACCTGCTGGGCCGGTCCGTGGCGCTGAATCACATTGATCTTCAGGTGGAGCATGCCGCGGATCTTGATCCGGTGCAGGCAAAAATAGAAACACTTTTGCGGCGGCGGCACAGTCTGATTTATGGCGATGAGGATGATTTCTGGATTTCCAATCAGCTGCAGGTGTTGCGCATGGCCAACCGGATAGGCGGAGCGTTTACCATGTTTTTGGGTTCCGTGGCCGGGATTTCACTGCTGGTAGGCGGCATCGGTATCATGAATATCATGTTGGTGACGGTGGCGGAGCGAACCCGTGAAATCGGCATTCGCAAGGCGATTGGCGCAAGGGAACGGGATATCATGCGGCAATTTCTGGTGGAGGCGGCCCTTATCAGTATTCTGGGAGGGTTGGTCGGCGTGGCCGCGGGTGTTACGGCGGCGCATTACGTTCACTTCCGTAATTTTTCCGGCCAGGTGCAGCCGTCGATGGCGGTGCTGGCACTGAGCATATCCGCCGGAATAGGCCTGTTTTTTGGTTACTATCCGGCGCAGCGCGCAGCCAAGCTCAATCCGATTGAGGCACTTCGTTATGAGTAAACGGGCGTTTTTTCCACCAGCAGCCGCGAAATCCATGAAAGTGAACCGGTTGCCGGCGGCCGGCGGGCACGTCACGGGCGGGGACATAAGACGGAAAATCGGCGAACTGCGGCGCAGCGGTCTGGTGATACTGACGGCGGCGGCTCTGGCCGTGACCGGATGCCAAAGCATTGATGCCGGAGGTTATCAAAACTATATAGCCGCGGCCACCGCACATCAGGCTGTGCAGGATGCCGGCGGCGCTGATGCGGCCGCGGGCACGCAGATGAGCGTGGTGGAACATGGGGCGGACGGCAAAGTCACAACCCTTCCCGCGGGGACCGGTTTATTGTCGCTTTCATTGCAGCAGGCGCTGATCATGGGGCTGGCGAATAATCCGGCGCTGGTGGTGCAGCGGTTTTCGCCTTCCATTGCCCAGGTTCAGATTGAGGCCCAGCGCGGCGCATTTGATCCGCAGCTTACGTTCGGCGGGCAGGTGGGGCGAAACCGCACGCCGGGTTCCGGCGGTTATGGCAACAGTGATTCAGGCTCCGGTCAGGTGGGAGTTTCGGAAAATTTGCCGACGGGCACGGCGATTTCCGCCAATGCATCGTCCGACATGGGCAACAGCGGCGGGGGGCAGTCGGCAAGCACCAATGTTTCGCTGGGTGTGACGCAGGCGCTGCTGCAGGGGGCGAGCCTGCAGGTGAACCTGGCGGCGATTCACCAGGCCGAGATCGGGAAAACAATTTCCGATTATCAACTCCGCGGTCTGGCCATTTCCACCGTGGCGCAAATCGTGACGAATTACTGGGCGCTGGCTCTGGCCCGGGAGAATGTGCGGATTCTGACGGACGCATACAATGTCGCCCTGCAGCAGGAGCACCAGACCAGGGAACT
The DNA here is from genome assembly GCA_021852225.1 of Planctomycetota bacterium. The sequence goes on along the minus strand of JAJZOA010000365.1, from coordinate 2,533 downwards.
GATACGCGTGGGGCGCACGGCGCAGTCCGAACTGCCGGCGGCGGTGGCGCAGGCCGCCGTGACGGATCAGCAACTTCTGGCGGCGGATGGCGCGCTGAAGGTGGCGAGGTTGAACCTGCTGGAACAGATTATGCCGCCGGGCAGCCCGTTTTGGCATGCAAAAATCAAGCTTCTTAACAAGCCGTATGTACCCAAGCATGGTTTATCCGCGCTGAAGCTGCACACGGCGCTGGCCATGCAAATCAGCCCGGTGATCAACGAATCCAGACTGCAGATTCAGCAGGGGGATTTATCGGTTATTCAGACGCGTAACGGACTGCTGCCCAAGCTTGATTTATTCATCACCCTGGGAAAAACCGGTTATGCGGCTGCATTCAGCCGGACTGTGGATCGGTTGAATGGGCAGGGATTTTCCGTGGTGGGCGGAATCAACGGCAGCTATCCGATTTTTAACCGTACCGCCCAGGCGAATTATCAGGGGGCGGAGCTTTCGCGTGATCAGGATGAAGCGGCGTTGGCCAATCTGGTGCAGACGGTGCAATTGAGTGTCCGCTCGGGCTATATCAACTGCCGGACGGCGTATCAGCAGATCGCCGCGACGCGGGCCACGCGTATTGCCCAGGCCGAGGCGCTGCGGGCCACGATTGGACAGTTTCGCGTGGGCGAAAGCACATCGCTGCTGGTGGCCCAGGCACAAAGCAATCTTTTGGCGGCGCGGCTTGCCGAAGCGCAGGCGGTGGTGAATTATCTGGATGCCCGGGTGAATTTGTACCTGCAGGAAGGCTCGCTTCTGGAACGCCTGAGTCTACAGGCGCCGGGCGAATTTCCCGTTCACAATCACGAACCCCGTTGGCTGCGGCGCTGGCCGGACGGTTATTTTCATTAACCCGACGTGGTTTGCATCCGGGATAATTGGTTCGGGGCGTGGGGAATACCGCATTCAGATGGGTGGCAGGTTGCGGCCAAACAGCCCGCCGGGTTAGAACATTCCGCGCGTGCCCAAAAGAACACGATCATCCGACGCCATAGATTCCCCGGGTGCCGGAAAACATTGTCCAATTCGGGCCGGACCGGTAGAGGATAAAATTAAGGAAAAAAAGTAAAAAAAATACTTGACAAAAATATTTATCTGATTTAAGCTAATTATGGAGGTAAGAAGTAGCTGGCAAGGATCGCTTTTTTTATAATTCGCTGCTTAAATTCGTCTTTAATTTTGGACGGGTTGTAATGTGCGAGCTTTTGCGGGGCGACAATACCTCGCCCGCGACGGTGTTCGCAAGGTGAAGAACGGCTGCGGATTTCCGGCAGGCCTTTGCTGTTGGGTGTTCCAACTGGTCGGCTGTGGAATTCCGCGTGTGTGCGGGATGGATCGCTCGGTCCACTATTTGTGATACTGGGTGATTTTTTTCCGGGATTTAGAGGAGACTGCAATGGTTGGCAAATCGCGGATTGGCGTTCTGACGGCTGGATCTCTGGCATTTGTGGGGTTGCTGTCGACGGGCGTGGCTGGAGCGCGGGCCGGTGTGAGTATTTCGGAGACACTTTATCCGAGTGATACGGCTCCCAGTGGAGATGCCTTACCTACGGGTTATACCAGCAGCTACGCCCCAGGCTTTGCGACGAGCGCGTGGGAATCAAACGGGAATAAGCTTGAACTTTATCTTAGCCCTTCTGCGTTGGGATTCAGTACGATTTCGCTCGGCAGCAGTGCTACAAATAACCTTGCCGGCATCAGCTACTGGACCAACAAACTTAACGCGGTACAAGGCGACTGGTACATAAATATTTACACGAATACGACAGGCTCAAACGACGCCGCGAGCTGGTACCATGACCGCCTCACTTTTGAGACCTCAAGCGGGTCATATCAAGCCTCTGCTGCAATAAATACTTGGGTACAGGCAACCACTGCAACAAGCACCGACCAATTGCTTCTTACGAGCGTGAATTCCAGCACCGGGAATACCTACCTGTCCACTCCTCAGACGCTCACGCAGGTTGAATCCAGTGCAAGTTACAATACCCAAACGGTAAAATATATCACTCTGACCGTAGCGTCCAACGCGACAACACTCCGGAGTCTGGTTGATGGTTTGCAGTTTTCGTCGACTGATGGATCGACGGCCACATTCAATCTGGAGGCCGCCGCCCCCGTTCCTGCCAGCATTGGCTTGGTGGGCATCGGCTCGCTGGCCCTGATCGGCGGCATGGTGTTGCGCCGACGGATGAAGGCGCGGCTATAAACGCCGACCGGATAGGGGATGGCTCGCGAAGACAACAGGCGGGTGTGGCGCCGTCCGACAAGCCGCATTTGTCTTAATTGGTGTGCCGGTGATCGAGCGGGCGGAATATTGGCGCAATTTCCGGCTGTATCACCCGATCGGAATATTCCGCGATATGTTCGTTGATGGGTGTGCCCGATTTTGTCGGGAAGTGAAAAGATGGCATAATAGAGGGTGTTCCGGTAGGAAAGCCGGTGTTTTTTAGGAGACAGACCATGGAAGGGCTGCCACAAACGGACAAGGAGTGTTTT
>JAJZOA010000330.1 GCA_021852225.1 Planctomycetota bacterium | reverse complement strand
TCAAGTTCAAGCCGTTGCTTCCACCGCATCGCTGCCGCATTTAACCAGCCGACATTGGCTGCATGAATACGTCGCCGGCATCCGCCTGCAAGCCAGAAAGCCAATACTAAGCGCCGCGTATGCGTGACGACGTTAGAACCTGTAACCTGGAACCTGTCCCCTGTCCCCTGTAACCTGTAACCCCGACACGGGCCACGCTCATTGCTCACGCACGTTACGCTGCGCACCCGCCCACCGACTCCTTGCATCTGGCCGGTTTAAGGCCAATCAAGCCGTAGTTATGGCTGGAACAGGGCACTGGCCTACTGCAATATCGGCGACCGTGATATGATAAATGGATGACATCATTGAGCATCAATCCTGGCTCTTCCGCCAATCCAAGGGCGGATTTTATGCCCACGCGGTGGAGCCTGGTGCGGGCCGCCGCCGGGCAGCCAATGGCCACTGGCACGATGGCCGCGTTGGAGCAACTGGCTAAAGCGTACTGGCAGCCGGTTTATGCTTTTGTCCGACAGCAAACGGCCTGTGCTTCCGATGCTGAAGACCTGACGCAGGAATTCTTTTCCCGGCTGCTGGAAAAGCGGTTTCTCAATACCGTTGATCCGGAACGCGGCAAGTTCCGATCATTTCTGCTTACCGCAGTCAAACACTTTTTGTCTAATCAGAGAGATCAAGCCAAAGCTCGCAAGCGCGGCGGAAAAGTCCGAATTATTTCTATTGCGTATAAAGATGGCGATCTGGATAATCTCCCGGCGCAGGATCTTTCGCCGGATCGGGTTTTTGCTCGCCAGTGGGCATTATCCGTGCTGGATCAGGTCATGGCGAGCCTGCAGAGGGAATACCAGCAACGCGGAGCTTTGCCGGTGTTTGAAGCGCTTAAAGATTCGCTGGCCGGTGCCAAGGGTTCTGAGGTTATGACGGAGGCAGCGGAAGCACTGGGAATCAGCGCTGGTGCCACCAGAGTTGCCATGCACCGTCTGCGCCGGCGATACCGGGAAATTCTGCGCCGCCACATTGCGCAGACCTTGGCCGATCCGGCGGAAGTGGATGACGAAATAAAATTTTTAATTCAATCGCTGTAACATTTTTTGATTTTTGCTTCAGTATAAGTGGGGGCGGGCGAAGATGTTTCAGGCCGCAAAGGGTTGAGCGGCGGACGCTTGGCGTGTGGGACCAAAGCGCCGAGTGTCGGGCTGGTTTTCCGCTGGTGAAGGTCGTAGAACCATGGGCGATGAAATAACAGTGTGTTCAGTCTGCGGAACCCGGCTGTCGCCGGGAATGACGGAAAGCGACTGCCCGGGCTGCCTGCTTAAGCGCGGTTTGGAATCCAATACGCTGGCGTCGGAAGGTATGGTCGGCGGCAGGCCGGGCTGGGTGCCACCAGTGGCCGCTGAATTGGCCCTGCGGTTTCCCGGATTGGAAATAAGTGAGTTTATTGGGCGCGGCGGCATGGGCGCGGTTTACAAAGCCCGTCAAACCAGTCTGGATCGCGTTGTCGCGTTGAAGATTCTGCCGCCGGAAATTGGGCGGGAGGCTGACTTTACCCAAAGATTCGCCCGCGAAGCGCAAGCCATGGCTAAATTGAATCACCCGCATATCGTGGCCATATATGACTTTGGCCAGGCGGATGATTTATTTTACTTCCTGATGGAGTTTGTGGATGGCCCTAGCCTCCGGCACATTCTCAACACCGGTGGCGTATCGGCCAATGAAGCCTTGGCCATCGTGCCGCAGATTTGTGAAGCATTGCAATTCGCTCATGACCATGGCATTGTGCATCGGGATATTAAACCGGAAAATATTCTGCTGAACCGGCAGGGGCAGGTGAAAATTGCTGATTTTGGCTTGGCCAAGCTCATTGGCCAGATGGGTGAAACACCGGCGGAAAGACCAGGCGAAGGTGCTGGTGCCAATATCAATGTGGCGCAAGGGGATATTGGAGTGGATCGATCAGGTGACTGTACCGCACCGGGAAAAATTCTGGGCACCCCGCGTTACATGGCTCCGGAGCAGAAAGCCCAATCCGATTCAGTAGACCATCGGGCCGATATTTATTCGTTGGGCGTGGTATTCTATGAGATGCTCACCGGCGAGCTGCCGGGGAAGCAGATTATTCCTCCTTCGCAGAAAATCGCCATTGATGTACGGTTGGATGAAATTGTGTTGCGGGCATTGGAAAAGCAACCGGAACAGCGCTATCAACACGCCAGTGAAATAAAAACACAGGTTGCGACCGTGGTGGGAATGGAAACGCAGGGAGTGGAAACGCCTAACCAAGCGCAATGCGCTGCTGCGGAACCCTTAAAGCAAATATCGGGAGTGGATCACACGGCAACAGCACCAGTCCAAGTGCGAAAACGTGATAGGAGATGGATTGTAGTCAGTTCCGTAATAGCCACGCACGCAACCTTCCTACTCATCGCGGCATTAGCCAGCAGCTTTGCTCCGTACGTCCTTAAGTGGCGTATTTATCGTCCAGGGTCACTGCCCCAGCTTTGTTCAGCAATCCGCGTTGAATATTATTCCGGAAACTGGTTGATTTCCTTGGCGATGCTGGCAACCCTCGATGGACTGGTGATCCTTTACTGCTGGTCATTTCGTAGTCCGAGAATCCTCCAGTGGTGGTCCCGTATTCTCGCTGCGTGCGTTGTATTGATTGCGACAGCGTTTACAGCGGTATTGGCGGCGGCGTCGAGGGTCCCTGCGGCGGGAGGACGGCCGCAGGCTGCCAGTTCCGCATACAACAAGTTCGTGCCGCCCAGAATGTATTTTGCGCCGCAGCGAAGCTTGGTCAAGTTGCGTTATATATTTCGCGGCCTCGGAAGGCTTGGGCGCGTTTCAACACCGTGGAGCTTCCCCGTGTGGAATGCCAATGGCGACTTGGTTAGAAAACCGGGCATTCGTCGGTTCATTGCGGGAAAGGCGGTAGGCATCGTGCAAGCGAACACATCCCTGTTTTTTGTCTTCTCGTGCCCAGCCGACCGGATAGCGGCGAAATATCTTTCGTACAATGGGCTTGAAGGGAAGGCCTATTACGCTCCAGTGTGCGGGGCGCTCACCGCAGGCCACGCCATTGGCGGACTGCTCTGGTTTTACGTTTCGGTTGTTCGGAGGAAAAGCGTCCGGATGCCCAGCCACGCGAACATTTCCATTCAGATCGCGTACACTCCTTGGATTGCAGGTAAAAAATTGCGCGGGCAGGGCAAGGAAAATAGCCTGTATGGCTTCCAGTCTTGGGGCACCAAGCTACAATCGTCGGGGGCCGGAGATGTTCGGCACCTGAAATACGGCAAGGTATTGATCCAAGGCTTAGGAACTGTATCGTCGGTTAACTCCTTCGGCACCACCATGCCGCTCGTTGATAAATATTCCTTTGTTGATCTGGTGTGGGCACGCAGCCGGTTCGCCCGTACCCAGCGCCTCTTGGCTGCCTATTCGGCCTCCGGTGCGAAATTTATGCCATCGCAGTTCTTCACCAGTAAACTGGGCCCCGGGATGCTTGCCGAGCACGACGTCTACCAAGTTCCCCTGAGCCAAATCAAATATTTTCGAGTGCTTTCCCGCCCTATCCACACAATTACCTTTTACAACGTCGCGCTGGAACCCAATCCTCCGCAGCAAACGCCGGGCCGGACGCCACTGGCTACCGGCCCCGGGCCGGTAGCGGCGGGCGACGTTCAACCCGCTGTGATGGCGGCCACGGGGGACCGGCGATGACTGATCGCGGGCAATATCCCACTGCGGCGTTGAAATTTCTGCGGCTTAGCGTATCCCCGCTGAGAACCAACGGCTTATTGCGGTGCGTCCTTGCCTGTTGTTCGTTCGGCGCGGTGCCCGCCCAATTCGCCCCGGGGCATGCCCAAATCGGTCGCACACCATTCCCTTTAGCACCCAAGTCTTTCGTACAATCACGGCACCTTGTTGCCGCGCAGATTTCCCCCCCTCTCAAAAACGCGGCGCAACAGATTCCGCCAGCCCTTTGCCAATCCAAATATGGCTAAAGCCGGATGAATTGCCTTTTTTGTGGAGACGCGTAAACTTTATCCCTGTCACACTCGCGGAGCGGCTGCCCCCGCGAAAGGCCGTATGTGCTTATGCCCCCTGGAGTAATAATGCGAAATATAAATCGATATTCGGCCCGTGGTGTAGTTCCCGGCAGCGTTTTATGCAGCATTTCCGCGCTCGGACTCATTCTGGGGTGGCTGGCGATTTTCGCTACCGCCAAAGCCGCAGCCGATGGGGCCCGCCCATCGGCTAACTCTCTAAAATCGGCCGTACGCGGACTTAATTCTCCGGATTCGCATTTGCGCAGGGCTGCGATGTTGAACATCGAAGAAATGTTTGGCCGACAGGATTTGGCGATCCTCCAAACGGCGGGCGCTCGCCCTGCCGCTGGGTGCATTGGCGAGTTGCAATTCTGCCAGGGGCTGATCCGCTGGGTGCAGATGGTACAGCAGTTACCTTCGCCATCAAGGCAGGCATTTCTTAACTGGGGATTGTCCGCGCAAAATAGAAATCTGGTCGCCGACGCCTTCTCAACGACCCCGGGTGATCGCGTTGCCGCTGCCCGACGCTTGGCACAAATTCGCGGCCCGGAGAGTGACTGGATTCTCGCACGGCTGCTCGGGGACAGGTCACCAACGGTCTATATTCCCGCCATGGACGCCGTGTGGAACTGCAAGCCAACCCCAGCCATGGTTCATGCGGTGTGGCGTGATGCCACGGATATTTTTGCCGCGATGGGCCGCCGTGTTGTCGTTAATTTCGATGGAAAGCCCGTGGCGACATACTCCGCAGTCGCCGTCCATCTCGATCGCCATCTGGCTTCCGAACTGCTTGCGCATTGGAATCCGGAGA
>JAJZOA010000143.1 GCA_021852225.1 Planctomycetota bacterium | reverse complement strand
TGGTACCCCGCAGCCGGTCAGCGCCGCTGTACGCGTTAATTCAACCGTGATGATGGGCCTGGACGCGGCTCTGGCACTCGGTGGAATTCTGATTGCATTTTATTTCCATCTCTCGAATCGGGCCGCAGCGCCGCGTGTGGCCGCGACCATGCCGGGGCTGGTGCGGTTTCTGGAAAACAAATGGTATTTCGACGAACTTTACGACTACACACTTGTTCGGCCCCTGCGGTTGCTCGGCCATGTGTTGTCCATTTTCGACCGTTTTGCCGTGGATGGGCTGGTATTTTTGGTCGGCTTTGCGCCGCAACTGACCGGTTACACCATTAAACCGACGCAAAGCGGCCGGTTGCGTTATTACGGAATCGGCATGGTCACGGGTGTGGCTGTGGTGATACTGGGAGTGCTGTATCTGCTTCGCTGAACGCCCGGGCGGCACGATGTTCAGCGTTCCGAACGCTGGACCTGCTGCGACCTGATAGCGCCGAAATATAAATGAATTTCGGCCAGAAAGACTGGATTGAACTAATTATGAATCACCTGACTCTGGTCATCATGCTCCTGATACCCTTATTTGGGTCGCTTATTGTGTTTGCGACACCCAGGGAGGCCGCCGCCAAGGCCGCCGGTCCGATGGCGCTGGGCTTTACAATTCTTTCGGCCCTGGTGGGTGTAACCCTGCTGACGCGGTTTAATTATGGGGCCGGCGGCGTGTGGCAATTTGCCTTCAAGGCTGACTGGATACCGCAATTTGGCGTGCATTTTTCGCTGGGGGTGGATGCCATCGGTCTGTGGCTGCTGATGCTGACACTGCTCATTACGCCAGCCGCAATTCTGGACAGTTTCCATACAATTCAGACCCGGCACAACGAGTTTTATGGCTGGATTCTTCTGCTGTTTGCGTCCACCATGGGCGTTTTCATGGCCCATGATGTATTGCTGTTTTATCTGTTCTTTGAATTTACCCTTATTCCCTCATTCTTTATGATCGGAATCTGGGGGCATTCTGAACGGCGACGGGCGGCGGGCAAATTTTTCCTTTACGCGTTTACGGGTTCGGTGTTCCTGCTGGCGTCACTGGTTTATCTGGCTTGGGTTCATGCTGAAAAATTCCACTCCTATTCCTTCACCCTTTCCGGATTGTATCAGGCGGGGGCGTCGCTTCCGGCATGGCAGCAGGGATTGGTTTTCACAGGATTGCTGATTGGATTTCTGATTAAAGTTCCGCTTTTCCCGCTGCATACCTGGATGCCCGCAGCCATCAGTGAATCTTCCACACCGGCCTCCGTCATGATCGCCGGCTTTAAGCTCGGCGGGTACGGCATTTTGCGGTTTGCGTTACCCCTGTTGCCGGTCGCGGCGCTTAAATTTACGCCCTGGCTGGCCGGGTTATGCGTATTTTCCATTATCTTCGGCGGCCTGGTAAGCTGGGTGCAGCGTGATATGAAAAAGCTGGTTGCCTATTCAATAGTCAGCCACTTGGGCCTCTGTATACTGGCGTTCCTGGCCTTGACGACCAGTGGCCTGATTGGCGGCGTTCTGGTAATGATCAATTCCGGTATTCTGGCCGCGGCTCTCTTGCTTGTGATGGGCATGATCTACCGCCGATACCAGACGCGCAGCCTGCATGACGTTTCCGGGCTGGCCCGCCGCTTGCCGGCCCTGGGCTTTTTTGCCGTATTTTTTGCCATGGCCACGGCGGCCGTTCCCGGACTCAATGGTTTTGTAAGCGAAATTCTTTCGCTGGTCGGTACGTATGTAAGCGGTTCGGCCGGCCATGGCGGTTCGTTGGGACCAGCCTATGCAGTCCCGGCCGTTTTCGGCATGATTGCCGGTGCCTTGTACATGCTGTATTTCGTGGCCAAGGTTATTTTTGGCCCGCTGGTTGAACCGGTTGTGGACCCGGACAGTCAGCACGAGCCGCACCCCGCCGAACCCCATCCGCCGCGGGACCTTTCGCTGCGTGAATGGTGCGTGCTTACACCGCTGGCAGTGGTGGTGCTGTTTCTGGGCATCTATCCGGCACCGGTAACACGGTCGATGGAAGCTGCGATGCACAAGCTGGAATCCCACGCCATCGCGGCGCGGGTATCGGCGAAAATTCCGGGCGTGTCCGGTGTTGCCGCGGCACACGGCATTTTGCCGTTAAACAAGGCCGCCGCGGGTCTGGCATCTGTTGCGCCGCTGCGCTGAATTAGAATTAATCCGAGGTTCACGTTGTGACAACAAATATCAATGGTCTGTGTCCTGAAATTATTCTGGTGTGTGGCGCGCTGGTCGTCATGCTGATGGGGCTGGCGCGCCGCGACGCGGTTCGCCGGGCCACGCTCGGGGTGGCCGTGGCAAGCCTGATTTTGGCGTTTATCGCGGCCCTTCGCATTGGCGGCATTGGCACCACTGCAGGCTGGACACTCTGGCCGCTGGCCACGTACGACACGCTTTTAACCTGTGGCATCGGCATTCTGACAGTGCTTGCATCCGCGGGAATGCCCTTTGCATTTGAGCCGGGAAATCCGGACAAGCATTACCGTGGCGAATATTTCGCCCTGTTGCTAACGTCTCTGGCCGGCGTAAGCATGATTGCCAAAACCACGAATCTGATCTGGCTGTTTCTGGCTCTGGAGCTTGTTTCCATTCCCACCTATGTCATGGTCGCCACGGGGCGGTCCAATGCTCCGGCACAGGAAGCTGGAATCAAATACTTTTTCCTTGGCGCACTGTCCGCGGCCATTTATCTGTTTGGCTTCAGTTATCTTTACGGCTTTGCCGGTTCCACCAGTTACGCGGCCATTGCCGCGGCATATCAGTCAGCGCTGCTTGCGGGCCATCTGCCCTATGTGGCCATCATCGGTCTGATTATGGTGGTCATTGGCATTGCTTATAAAATTGCCGCGGCTCCGCTGCATTATTACGCGCCGGATGTGTATCAGGGAGCGGCCACGCCGGTTACCGCGTTCCTTTCGTTTGCCCCCAAAGCGGCCGGCTTTTTCGCCCTGATTATGGTGCTGAATTTAACCGGCTGGCGGCTTTCCGGTGGCGCGGCCCGTGCCGTACCGGACCTGCTTATGGTGCTGGCGGTCCTGACCATGTTTGTCGGCAACGTGCTGGCACTTTTGCAGCGGAATATCAAACGCATTTTCGCTTACAGCTCTATTTCGCACAGCGGTTACATGCTGGTGGGGCTGGCTGTAGGGCCGTTCGCCGCGGGCAATTCACCGGCCAGCGGAATCAGCGCCACGCTGTTTTATCTGGGTGGTTACAGCATTATGACCGTTGGTGCGTTTGCCGCGCTGATCTGGCTGCAGGGAAAATCGGACGCGGCTGAAGACCTGGACGATATTGCCGGAATTGCCGGAGAACATCCATTCATGGCCGCGTGCATGGCGATTTGCCTGTTCAGCCTGATTGGCATGCCGGGTACCATCGGATTTCTGGGCAAGCTTTTCATTGTGCAGTCCGCGCTGGCCAGCGGTCATCCCGTCCTGGCCATTCTGGTGGTAGTGAATGCCGCTATCGCGGCGGCATATTACCTTCGCATTGTCGGGGCCATGTACATTCGCGAGCCATGGTCGCCATTTGCGGTCCGGAATTCCGCCACGCTTAAAGCCGGAGCGCTTATCGCGGCCGTTCTGACCATCGTTCTTGGAATTTTCCCGGCGTTTCTGTTTAACCAGAGCAACGGATCAGCCGAAGCGGTGCGTAATCTTGTTCTTAATCCGGTTGCCCCGGTCGCCACGGTCAAAAAACCGAACACCCGCCCGGATCTGGCCGCCGCGCAGCCGCATCCGCTTGCGGTGCCCGCCGCCGCAGCGCTGGCCCGGCCCTGACCCGGGCTGAGCAAGCCGCGCAGGGCGTTGGCGTGTGACCCGCCGTATAAACATTCGACCGTATTCCAATATTCTTCCCGGAGCCAACTGATGCAATTAGCCCATCGCCTTGATGCCATCGCGGAATCCATAACTCTGGCCGTTACCGCCCGGGCAAATGCCCTGAAAAAGCAGGGAATTGATGTGGTCAGCTTCGGTGCCGGCGAGCCCGATTTTGATACACCGCTGGCCATTAAAGAAGCCGCCATAAAAGCCCTTCTGGCCGGCAAAACAAAATACGAACCGACCACTGGCACGCCGGAAGCCCGCAAGGCGATTTGCGAAAAGCTGGCCCGTTTTAACAAGCTTGAATACAAGCCGGAGGAAATAATTGTATCCGTCGGCGGCAAGCATTCGCTTTATGTGTCTTTCATGGCCATCCTGAATCCCGGCGATGAAGTCATTATTCCCGCCCCTTATTGGGTCAGCTATCCGGAGATGGTAAAACTGGCGGGTGGTGTGCCGGTTATTGTTCGTGGCGACCCGGCGAATGATTTTAAAATGACGCCGCGGCAGCTCGCGGCCGCCATCACACCAAAAACCAAAATGGTGATTATCAATTCACCATCCAATCCTGGTGGTCACACGTATCATCCGGCGGAACTTGCCGCATTGGCGGAGGTCATTGCGCCCCACGCGGATATCTGGGTCTGCAGCGACGAAATTTATGAACGCCTGCTTTATGCCGGCCAGCAGACCTGTTCCTGGGCGGCGCTGAACTTTGGCCTCTGGAAAGACCGCACCGTGACCTGCAACTGTCTGAGCAAAACCTACGCCATGACCGGCTGGCGCATCGGTTATACCGCCGGGCCAAAAATTCTGATCGACGCGATGAATAAACTGCAGGGTCAGATGACCAGCAATATTACCAGCTTCTGCATGCCTGCGATTGTTGAAGCGCTGACGAATCCGGCCATGGAAACAGAAATTCAAACCATGCGCGACGCCTTTGAAAAGCGCGGTCAGCGGATGTGGCAACTGCTGAACAGTATTCCCGGTATTTCCTGCGC
>JAJZOA010000352.1 GCA_021852225.1 Planctomycetota bacterium | reverse complement strand
GGGCGCCCCAGCTTCCATCCCCATTTTGACGCGCAAGCAAAGTGGCGGCGAAATCGCGGTACCAGTCGTGGCCACCGAACGTTTTAATCCCGCTTGCCAGTGCGACGCGTTCATCGCCATACATGGCGTAAACGTCCGTCTCAGCGGGATTAAAATTATGGTTCATCCAGTGCAGGCCGGTGATAATGCTGGTATCCGGAGTCGCGTGAATAGCGGTATTATGCGCATCAATAAATTCATCGCAGATAAAAAGACTGGCCAGGCCCGCCGGTGTGAACTGCACCGGCCTGTTCGGCGTGGGGCGATTGGGGCGGCCGATAAATCCGCCGTATCCCCAGGTGCCGTTGACAAACTGACATGTGTGCCAATGGCGCAATTCCCGCTGCCAATAGCGAAGCGGGACTTCCATGCCGGAATGGGCGCACGCCCACATTCCCAGCACGCCATATTGTGAATTGGAATTGTCCCATACGCCCGGGAGATTAAGACATGCCGTTTGAAATCCCCATTTTTTGGATTGCGAATTGTACGCACGTTGCCGCAGCGGCGGATAATAGGTATAGCCGCCATCGCGATGCACTGTTCGCAACAGATACTGAGCATCCTTATACAGCACTCTGCGATAACGTGCCTTACTGGGCAGAAGCGCAAAAACGTTGGCCTGAAACGACGCGCTATAGGTCGCCGTGGGTGCTACGCTGGTCAGGTAGCGCAGTGCGTTTTGCATATGATGGCCGTAAAGATTAAGCGACCGCAGATGAAGACTTTGATTCACATCAATCAGGGCTTCAGTCACGAGGGCGGTTTGGCCACCTTTCAGCCCGGAAACCTTCGCCCAAGGCGGCGCACCCCATGTACCGAAGCCATTCTGATCCCATCCATTTTGCGGATTCTCATTATTCAAAAGATACTCAACACCCCTGTGAATGGCGCTGATAACCTGCGAAGATTGGACCGGAGGTGCCGCGCCCAGGTTGCCGCTTCCGACCGCGATGCCAAATCCGATTGCCGCCCCCATCCACCATTTTCCGCCAATGACGGGTATTTTCATCTGATGGGTTCTCCTGCAATGCAACTACATTTAATAAACAGTGGAAATCAGCCGCCGCCAGGCTCTCTCTCGTGCAATGGGGAATGTGCCACAGGCTATTGGCGCTTTAAGCCAATAAGGGCACAACATTGTGGCAAGGCGACGCTGGTTACGGTTAACAGCGCGGCAAACCTGCCGGGGAATGTATTATGCAACCAAATCGCCGGTCGGGCAACCCTGAAAAATTTAATTTTTTGTGCAATGGGAATTTGACGCGGGAAATGACGCAGCCATCTTGTTTTGGCCTGTAATCAACCCGGTTACACAGCCTTGCGAGCATGGCCCGACACGGGATAGGAAATAGCCCAATTCCGGCTTATGTCGACGGTGGAAAAATCACATTACCGGCGGTCGAAATCAAAACGCCGATAGCCGCCGAATCCAAAACCAAACCGTATCCCCGGACCGCAGAACGGACGGTAGAAGTAAGGTTGATAGCAGTACGGATTGTAATAGGCCGGTGGTGAATAATAATAGACGGGAGGTGGAACATAGACCGGCTGCGGTTGAACATAAGCGGGCTGGGTGTAAACAGGCTGGGTCACAGGCGCGACAGGGGGAGCGTAAGCGGGCTGTGGTGCCTGTTGGGTGTAAACCGGTTGGGGCGCGGTATAAACCGGTGCCGGTGGGGTATAGACCGGTTGGGCCACCGGCTGAACGTATACCGGTGTATAAAATACAGGTGCGGGGCAATAAACCGGTACGCCAACGGAAATACCGAAGGAAAATCTGGCGGCGCGGGCCGGGCTTGAAACCAAAAGTGCGGCCGATGCGGCAACTAAGGAAGCCGCCAGCAAGGAACGGTTAAGCACCGACTTACAAAGCAACGCACGAATGTCCATGACGCTACTCCTTAAAATTTTCGGCGGCCACAAAAAAATATGAACCGCCTTGAAAGTTCAGACCGGTGCGACCTCGCCACCAAAACCTCGCGTTGCCGGTCAGGATTTAAAACGTTCAACGTGAACACTTGTTGCAGGCCTCGCAACACTTTAAATCCGAATATATTATACATCCATAAAATGATTAATCAACAAAATAATCTTGCTTATAATTTTTGACAAGGAACCGCGGCAAACAAAGGACCGCGCGGAAATATCCAACACTACAAAAATCCTTTATATAAAATTTACGTTTCTATTTACGATTAAATATTGAAGGCGATGCCCGAAATCTGGTCGCCCTAAACCACGCCTGCGGTTGTCGGGAGTAATTTCGCCAGAAATTCTTCCGAAGGAACTGGACGACCAAAAAAGTAGCCCTGAAACAGCGGGCACCCGCGCTGCTTTAGAAATTCCACATGTTCCTGTGTCTCCACGCCTTCGGCGACAACATGCAGTTGATGATGTCGGGCCACGGCCAGAATCGCCTCCACCAGAGCGGCATCATTGGCGTTGTCCGGCGCATCCTGAATAAATGAACGGTCAATTTTTAATTCCGAAACCGGCATACGTTTGAGATAACTTAATGACGAATACCCGGTACCAAAATCATCAATTGAAAAAGTCACGCCAAGCTGTTTGATGTCGCTCATCGTTTTAACCGCGTCAAACAGGCTGTCAAAAATAACCGCCTCGGTGACTTCCAGGGTTAAGAGTTCCGGGCGGATATTGGTTTGCTTGAGGATAGAGGCAATGCGATCCTTAAAGTCGTGCACACGGAATTGTCGCGGACTTACATTCACAGATATGCGAATGGGTCGGCCAGCGGCGGAAAGCCGCTGAATCGCCTCGGCAGCCTTCACCAGCATCCAGTCGCCCATGGGAACGATCAGACCGGTTTCCTCAGCCAGTGGAATAAATGCGGCGGGGGAAATCAGACCTCCCTGGCGGTTGCGCCAGCGGATCAGCGCTTCGGCTCCGACAAGATTTCCAACCGGATCCACCTGCGGCTGAAGGAACATTTCAAAATCACCGCGGGCCACTGCCTCGCGCAGATCACTTTCCAGGCGGAATCTTTCCTGTACCGCAACCTGCATGGTCGGTTCAAAGTAGGCGATGGAATTTCGGCCCGCGGCTTTGGCCTTGTACATGGCGGTATCCGCCTGCTGCAAAAGGTCGGCGGCGAGTTCCTGGCCTTTGGGGAACAAAGTGATACCGATGCTGGCACCTATCTGATGCGGCAGGTCCTTTATAAGAACTGGCTCTCCCAGGGCGCCGCGGACGCGCTGCATGACCTGACCGGCTTCCCGCGCGGCGGAATTCATATCTTTACCCAGGCCGGGCAGCAACACGACAAATTCATCTCCACCCAGGCGGGCCTGCGAATCCTCCTGGCGCAGACAAGTCTGCAGCCTGCCGGCCATTTCCTTAAGAATCTGGTCTCCCGCGTCAATACCCTCGGCTTCGTTAATGTGCTTGAAATTATCCAGATCGATAAATGCGATTGCGCCATATTGCCCGGTGCGCTGCGCCAGCGCAATGGCATTGGCCAAACGATCCAGAAACAACTGTCGATTGGGCAGTTCTGTCAGCGGGTCAAAAAAGGCAAGGTAATTGATGCGGGCCTCGGATTGCTTGCGTTCGGTGACATCCGTTTGTATGCCCAGAAAATGGGTGATCACGCCTTTGGCGTCCCGCACCGGGGATAAGTGCACTTCATTCCAGTAAAGTGTTCCATCCTTCCGGTAATTGCGGATTTCCGCCACGGCAAACTCGCCATTTTTAACCGCATTCCGCATAATGGCCAACCCGGGCTGGTCCAGATCGTCACGGTGCAGAAATCGGGGGTTGCGGCCAAGGCATTCCTCGGGGGTGTAGCCGCACATGGCCACAAAACCGGCGTTTACATAAATGATCGGCGTATCGGGCAAACGGGCATCGCAGATGATAATGCCATTCCGGGTGGCATCCATGGCGCGCTGCGACAGATTGAGCGAGACTTCGGCTTTTTTGCGATCAGTGATATCGTGAATGATTGTAAATATATATGTCTTTTCTTGTATTTCAACCGGTGAAAAATAGGCCTCCACATCGCGTATCTGGCCGGACTTGAGTTGATGATGGCATTCCATACTGGTGCGGCGACGGGCGACGATATCCTTAAGGAGCGACCGCATGTCACCCTCTTCGCACGCGCTGATCTGAATGATGTTCATCCGCAGAAGTTCCGCACGGCTCCAGCCGTAAAAGGTCGCGGCCGCTTCGTTGGCATCCAGAATGCTTCCATCCTCCGCGGAAACAAACAGCTCGGGGGCGCTGCTGCATTCAAAAATCTGACGGAAGCGATCTTCGCTTTGGGCAAGCGTCACCTGCGAATGCCGCAGGGACTGCTCGGTCCGCAGCCGGTCAGTAATATCGTGGACAATGCCGAAAAGAAGCTTCTGGCCATTGTCTTCAATGACTGTAACATACACCTCCTGATCGCGGATTTCGCCGCTGGCAATTCGGTGCCGTACTCGCAGATAGCCTGACCCACGCGCCAATAACCGACGGTTGCTGCGCTCTATTTCGGATTGTGAGGCGATATTCACATCCGTCAGGGATTTTTGTTTCAACACGTCGCGCGGCCAGCCGTAATACTCCTCCGCCGCGCGGTTTACATCCACAATCCGCAGGCTTACCGGATCGATTATCATTTCGACAGCGCTGTTTTCCTCAAAAAACCGCTGGAAGCGACTGGAAACATCCGCGGCGTTCTGCTTGGCGGCTACCAGGGCGTCTTCAACCTCGCTTAAGCGGCTGACATCCTGAATAACAGTGATCACAAAGGATCGCCCGCTGACTTGAATCAGGGTATTGAACGTTATCAGGCTTTTAGTCTGGCCAGCGGCGGTGCAATGTGTGGTTTGA
>JAJZOA010000170.1 GCA_021852225.1 Planctomycetota bacterium | reverse complement strand
CCGATACAACCGCCATGACCGCGGTTGTATCGGCTGCGGTATACGTGGCTGCAACCGGATTGGGCATAGGCGGCGCAGCGCCAAAAGCCAGCCCGGTGGTTCCAAGCACAACAGCCAGAGAAGGCCAACGCCAAAAGCCAGTCCGCATACTGCGTTTCTCCAAGTAAGATTTGACCGCTCCGCCGATTGTGCCGCCTGATTCGCAAGCCGTCTGGCCGGCCTCATTAGCCTGCCGAGCGCACAATGCGGTCCATACTACCCGGAACCGTAACGCGCTGGGGCGGCAGTGTCAAGAATTATGCGTGTGAAATATCCGGTTTGACATCGGTTATGTTGGCACGCAACTGGGTTGTGATAGATAGGTGGGCGGTGCAGTTGAGTTACGGACGAATCCAGCTATGGGTTGGCGGGCCGCTGGCGGAAAAAATCGCTTATTTTCCGATTTCAGAGCCACCGGACGACCAGGATTTACGTCGCAACGTCAGATAAACGTGAAATTTGAACTGGTAATGGACTGGTTTTTGACTTTATGTCGAATGGTATGGTAAACTCCGGGCTATTAAATGGTTGCGCAGGTGGCCGTGAGCTGCCTGAGAAATGAGGGATAGAGAATCCCGCCGCTCTGCTGGCGTAAAACAACGCTGGTAACACTGTAGTTGATCCATGGCCATTGCAAGCGGCAATTGCCGAATGTATTGCGCTGTGGCATAGTTTAGGTACGGAGTGATTTTGAGAATGAAATGCATTAACACAATGGTTTTGGCTGGCGTGGCATTTATTTCGGTTGCCAACTCAGGCTTTTCTGGTCTTCCACGGGCATGTGCGGGAGCCTTTCCCATGGAACAATTCAACGTTATTGTGCTGGGCGCGCCGGCTGCTGGCGGATCTCGCACGCCGGTGGCCTCGTTTACTGATAACAGCGATATTCAAGGCAATGCTTTCATAAATGGGTCGGTTGCGGGTTCGACCTTTGCGGGAAATGGATTACCTTCGGGTTCCACCATCGGCTTGGAAGCCACTGGCGGCATCACCTCCAGTAGCGTCCACGTAAATAACGGAAATGTGCTGATCGGCGGCACGGCGACCGGCGGTTTTTCGGTGAACGGTGGCGGTTCACTTGTACAAAATTCGACCGCACCGGTGACCGACCTGGCCAATTTCGGCAGCGAGCTGTCGGCCACCTCCACCGCATGGGCGGCTTTGCCCACCACCAACGGCGCGACGGTGACTGCAAGCAACAATGATTTATCGTTTAACGTGCCGACCGGTCCTTCGCTTGTGGTGTTCAATATTAACTCGACTACTTTTTCACCCGGTCAGCCAATTTCCAATATTGAATTTTCCAATTTGTCAACCAATCAGCAGGTGCTGGTAAATTTTTCGGGGTCCAGCTTTTCAGAGCCAGGCGGGTTGAATTTCAACGGAAATGCCGACCTGGCGGATAACATTGTGTGGAATTTCAGCACCGCTGCCACTGTGTCTCTGCAATCCGGGTGGTATGGATCTATCTTGGCACCCAACGCAGCGCTTGACACTCAAAGCACAATTACCGGCAATGTAGCGGTGGGGGGTATCACCGGCGTTGGAGAAATTGATTTTGCCAGCCCGAATTTTTCCACACCGCTGAACGCCATCCCCGCCGGCGGCCCGTTGCCAGCGCCGCCAACTGGGGCACTGTTGTTTTGCGGCGTTCTGGGATTGGGTGGCCTGGCCCTTTGCCGGCGCAAGGCCGCCGATAAATATTTGGCCTGATAATCCATCCACGGACGATGCCTTCGGACAAATGGCCGCTTGTCAAAAGAGCCAGTGGCAGTCCTCGGGCAAGTTGAATTATTGAACAAAATCTCACATGCCAGCCATTTGACCGATATAATACAGGCAGGCCGGAGCTTCCTGCGTGCCCGGCGCGTTGGCGGAGTTTTGTATGCGGTACGGCAGACCAGTCTTGGCGCGGCGTGGCATTTCGCCGGGCATTCACGGTATTTCGGACGGACGGACGGCGGTTGCCGCCGCGCCGCCGAAAATCGATTTTCCCGCCGCCAAACCGGCGACCGCATTGGCCCAGCCGACTGCCGATGCCAATGATGCGGCGGGGAGCGAAGCGGAAAAGCCGTGGCCAATTCCGCGTAAACGGTTTGAATTTTCGTGCCTGTTCGTCGGAATTTTCGGATGTATTCTGCTGGTTGCGCCGGTCTACCTGATTTTTTCGCGACTGGGCGCACAATTAATGGGCGCAAACTCGGCGGCACCGGTATTTCACAGTGGCATGGGGCAGACGCTTCGCTTCCTGGAACTGGTTCTTGGACTGCTGGGCGTGCCGGCGCTTATTTTTCTGCCGCGGTCTTTGCGGGCGGATTTCATGTGGATGCTCGGGGTATGTATGTTGTGCCTCGTCATGCTGCTGGCCAAGGGGCAGGGAGAGGTATTTGTTATTCTGGTCGGTTATCCGACGGTGGCCCTGCTGTCGCTGGTGGCTTTGGATGCGATTACCGGCATTCGGCCCGCGGTGACTGAATCTCTGCGGTTTCGCAACTGGCAGTTTTTCATTTCCGCCGGGGTTACCATTCTTTGGTTCCTGCCGGCCGGTTTGGCGGTGTGCGGCAAACAGATTACGGCGATTGTGCCCCATGGTGAGCAGCTTTGGGTTCATCTGACGATTATAGCGGCTGTATTCGGCGCGGAATTTGCCGGACTGCTGGGCATGTTGGCCTACTTTTCTGAATTCAAGCGATGGGTAAATACCGCCTGTCGGCTGCTGGGCACGCTGGGGCTTACGGTAACCATGGGCGTTGGCCTGTGGACCGCGTTGCAGCCGGGTGTCCTTTCGCGGCAATCTGACCTGCCGGTGCGCATAGAAATGTTGTGGTTGTTCATGATAGTATCCGGATCGCTTCTGCTGGTCTGGGCGGGGTTAACGCAGCGATTTATCCTTTCCGCGGCGCGCATACGTGCCGCGGAATCCGGTACGGAAAATTGACCGTCGCGGTCCTTGGCAAATTTCTGGCCGATACGCGGCATTGCGCGAATAACAAATGGATCGACATTCGGTCTTGACGGCCGAGGCGCACTCGGATGCGCGCCTGCCCGTCCGAACTGTGGCGCGATGGGCCGTTCAGATGCTGAATCTGTGCGTCAAGCATTCATTATTCATGCCTTTTCAGAATGCCCGAGAGCCTGGCTCGGCCCAGGTGCGGTGATCCGGCGCTTTTCTTTCCCGATCCTGGGGCTATCATAAAAGACGGGGCGGATGGATATGGCCGAAAGGCCATTTTTGGAGTTTTTTGTGAATCATCCTGATTCTGCGGAATCCAAAACGGGTCATGCAGACACCGGTGCGGGCAATCCCGCGGTTGCCATTGACCCGGTTTGTTCCATGCGCGTGAATCCGGAAAAATGTGCTGGGTCGGTCAATTATAAAGGGAAAGACTATTTTTTTTGCGGTCGAAGTTGCATCGCAAAATTTCAGGCGGATCCGGAAAAATATCTGAACAAGACCCACGCGCCGGCGGTTCAATTGCACGGTCTGACCGTTTCAGCTAAGGCCAAAACATCCACCGAGGTGTCGGGCGTTCCAACGGGGGGCGCGGCAGGGGGAAAATCATCGGCGCGCTATATCTGTCCGATGGACCCTGAAATTCTGATGGACCATGCGGATACATGCCCAAAATGCGGCATGGCGCTGGAACTGGAGATTGGACCCGCGGGTCTGTCCACCGGCGCGGAAACATCGCCGGTTCGGTATACCTGTCCGATGCATCCGGAAGTGGTGCGTGACCAGCCGGGGTCATGTCCCAAATGCGGCATGGCGCTGGAGGGAATGCGGCCGGAATCGCAGCCGACGGCCAATCCGGAACTTGCGGATATGACCCGTCGATTCAAAGTCAGCGTGATATTCGCGCTGCCACTGCTGGTATTGGCCATGACCGCCGATTTTTCAACCGCTCTGGCCAGAGCGGCCTGGTTGAACCCGGTGGAACTGCTGCTGGCCACACCGGTGGTGTTTTATTGCGGCTGGCCCTTTTTCCGGCGCGCGTGGAAGTCATTGTTAAATAAACATTTAAATATGTTTACACTAATTGGAACAGGCGTTGGGGCGGCGTGGGTTTTTTCCGCGGTGGCGACGATCGCCCCGGATTGCTTTCCCGCCGCCATGCGCCCCGGTGGTCAGGTGGCGACCTATTTTGAAAGCGCCGCGGTTATTGTGTCACTGGTGCTGCTCGGGCAGGTGCTGGAACTGCGCGCCCGGGCCCAAACGTCCGAGGCACTTAAAGGGTTGCTGAATTTATCGCCAACAATTGCGCATCGTCGTATGGATAGCCAATCCGCGTGGCAGGATATCCCCTTAAGCGACGTGCAGACCGGCGACACGCTTCTGGTGCGCCCCGGGGAAAGCATTCCCACCGACGGCCTGCTGCTGGAAGGCACCGCGGCCGTGGATGAATCCATGATATCAGGTGAATCAATGCCCGCTGAAAAAAAGGCTGGTGACGCACTTATTGGCGGCACGCTGAATGCGACCGGCGCACTGGTCATGCGGGCCACCAGGGTGGGCGGCCAAACGATGCTGGCGCAAATTGTGCAGATGGTTGCCCAGGCGCAGCGCAGTCGCGCGCCCATTCAGCAACTCGCGGATCGCGTGGCCTCTTATTTTGTGCCCGCGGTTATTCTTGCCGCAATTTTAACGGCCGCAATCTGGTGGTCTGTCGGGCCTTCGCCCGCGCTGGCGTACGCTGTTATAAATGCTGTCAGCGTATTGATCATCGCCTGCCCGTGTGCGCTGGGGCTGGCGACGCCCATGGCCATAATGGTTGGTGTGGGGCGGGCGGCGCAACTGGGTGTGCTGGTGAAAAATGCCGAGGCGATCCAGCGACTGGAAAAGGTTCGCACCATTGTGCTGGACAAGACCG
>JAJZOA010000254.1 GCA_021852225.1 Planctomycetota bacterium | reverse complement strand
CAGAACGGCAGGGACCGCCGCTAAAAGTAACGCCAGCCATGGCGGGCGATTTGAATCCAAAACAACGGTACAATGACAGGCATGAAAAGTCGAAACAAAATGATCCGAATGACTGAGTGCGTTTCCGCCAGCGCATTGGCGATGGTCATCCTTGCCACCGGTGGATGCAGTGGTTCGCACCCTGCGCCATCGTCAGGGATAGCGCCAAGCTCTTTTATAAGTCCCGGTGCCCCGGCAACCATGCCGGAGGCTCACGTGACCGCATTGCCACAACCGGTGGCGAAAGCCAGCGGCAGCGAACACTCGGGGCAGGCTTCCATCGCTGCAGCGAAAACGTTGACCGCATTGGGTGGCAGCCCGACACTGATTGCGGCCCATCCATCTGTACAGCCGGGACAGGTATTGTCTGTCGCGGCGCTGCTGGGCACGGTCAATGGCAAGCCATTGTTCGTGCATGACATTCTGGGGCCAATAGCCAGTCAACTCAAGCAGGAAGCGGCGCAAAGCCGGACGCGTTCGTTTTTTATACAGCAGGCGGCGCGGACCGTCGGCAACGAACTGCGGGTGAAAATAGACAATCTGCTGATGCTCCAATCGGCCAAACATCAATTAAGCAAGGATGATCTGAAGCGAGCCCAGGTTTATGTCGCCATGAAAAAGGCCAAGCTGGTGGCGCAATACATGGGGTCGGACGAGGTAGCCGATCGCCAGTTGCGACTGGAGGGAAGTTCTCTGGCGCAAAAGCTCAAGAGCTATCGCGATGATTTTATTGTGCGATTCTATATGTCGGCGCAACTGGCGCCTCACCTGGTCGTCACGCGGCGACAGATGTGGCGGTATTATCAGAAGCATATTGCGGCGTATACAACCCATGGCAAGGTGGACCTTTACACCATCACTTATCCAGTCATTCGCAAATGGCCGCGCGACCCGGCGGACCCGACCGGTGCCAGGCCCGTCAGCCATCCAACCGCCGCGGAAATTGTGGAAGCCCAAAACGAAGCACTGGCCTACTGCCGGGTCCTGGAAGCCCGCATCCGCAAGGGCGCGAATTTTGCATTTCTGGCAGAAGACAATTCCGTTGACGGTCAGGCGCAGAACGGCGGACACTGGGGAATGGTGCGGCGAAACGAGTTGTCCAACAGCACAATTGCCAAAGTGGCATTTTCCTTACAATCCGGACAGATGGCCCCGCCCCTGCTGATTGTGCACAAGGATCATCCACGCAAGGATGTCGTGGAGATTATTCGCGTTAAAAAAGTTCAACGCCACGCGGTGGTGCCATTCAGCCTGGCGCAGATCCCGATTGAAAAGAAGCTTCGGCACAAAGCGTTTCGGCGAGCGATGGCAGCCTATTACAAGCGAATGTACGACACAGCTTCCATGCAAGCCAGAGAGAATATGATCATCACGGCAACCGCCGTGGCGACCGCGCTTTATTTTCATAAATAACTCAAGCGAAAACCGGTGCTCCGGCGGCGCGGCAGGCCAATGGGGCCGACGAGCGGTGCGCGTCTGAAACCAAGCCATTGGGCTGCGGATACGAACACCTTATTCCCCGGAATCAGTTTCCGGTTTTGCTTTGGCATAATCACCCACAATGCCGTCCGGAGTGACCATAAACAGTTTATCACTAAGCGGATGGGCGGCGGCGGCGAAACGCAATTCAACCTGATGACGAAGCCACTGGAGTGTGGCGTCATCCTGGGCGGAAAAAGCCAGCAGACTGTCGCGGTCGGGCGCGGCCATGTAGAACGTGGCACCCAGATGCGGCCGGAGGTGGCGTTGTACCAGCGGCAAAAGCAGGCGAGCGGAATTCATGGCTTCATCACGCGGAAAGCTGAAAAGCGAATAATTGCCGCTATTGCCGCCCGTCATACTTAGTTCGCGCGTCTGACGGACCAGGTTACTCAGAGCATGATTGTGGAGCGTTTCCTGATTGATGCCCCAGGTGGAGCAGTTTTCGTGGGTGATCAACTCCGACTGATTCCGGAGTTGATAGCCGATAATTAACTGATTTACCCATTCTTCACGCACGATGCCACAGGGCATGGCATCGGCCAGAGCGGCGGGAATAAGAACCGGAAAAACCGAATCCCGCACGGCCTGCCACCCTTCGGTGGAGGACGGATCAGCGGAATTTTCCACCAGCAGATCATCAAAAAACTGGCGGACGTTTTCCTCTAATCCCTCGGGCCGTTCCATATAAGCCTGATGCAGCGGAGACACCTTGATTCTCATGCCGCCGACACTTAAGGTCTCGTTATCAACCACGGCCAGGGAATCGGCGGGCAGTTTTTGGCGGGCGAGTTCCACCACGGCCTGAATAAACGGCTTTTTAAGCTGCGAAGCGGAACCAAGTTTGACGCTCCGCAACACGGTAACAAGAGTCTTCTGAAAAAAGTCCATGGCCATGCGCGGACCATGGGCGGCGACCAGAAGGGTGGATTCCTCCGCACACACAGCCCAGAAGCGCCAGCTTGTCGCCGAACGCCCGAACCGAATCCGCTGCAGCAGATCGGCAAGCGTTCCCAGCCGCTGTTCGCCTTGGGCAGTGTATGTCAAATGGTTGGCACCGGGGACTTCATGCGGAGTTTCCATCATGCGGGCGGTGTTAAGCTTTTTATTCCAGCATTTCAGGGTTGCGCGCACCTGCTGCGGAGTGGGCAGGCCATCTCCGGCCTGCCCGCTACCGGCCTGCGGTTTTGTGGCGCTGTGAATATTGAACAATTGAAACTCCACCAGAACCGAGGCGGACGGATCACGCAGTACCAATCGCGTGTCATCGTAAATCTGGTGGGTAAATTCCGCTGGTATCTCCAGCGAAAGATTCTTCATGGTTAATCGCGTCCAGTCACTCATGGCAACCTCCTTTGTTGGTCCATCGGCACGTGAAAAGTGTCGATGGATTTCGCGATGGACGGTGCTTCGCGGTGTATCACCGGATACGCGCGGTCACTGTTCCAACGTGAACAACTCAATCTTCAGAACCGAGTGTCCGGGTGAAATGAACATCTTTTCCCGGTTGCACTCAAACCAACATGTACAAGATTTCTATCGAACAAATCAGAACTTTAATGCAAAGAATTGACCGGAATAATGCTTTTGGGACGCTGCCGGTAACACTTGGATTTTTGCGGCACCGACAGGCCTTTTATGGACTGATTTTGCGGTCCGGATCAAGCGGTCGGGAAAGCTGAACTACCTCCGGCGGAGTGCCTGATCCAAATTGTTCATCCCTGAACCGACACGCCATGCTGGTTCCGGTGCCCCGAACCGTTACAATAGGTGCCGGATGTATGTGTCTGGCGGACAGGATTAATGGCACCGGAAAACGGACTGATAAAACTGGCGGTTCTGGCGTGCGGTCTGGAATTGTTGATTTACTGGGGCACGGTAGCGATAAAAAGCTGGCGAATACGCAGAACAATCGGTAAGGACCCCAATGTGATCCCACGCGAGCCGGTCGGCAGATTGATGCGTCTGCTTTGGGCACCGGCCGTTGCCGCTTGGTGTCTGCAGCCATGGATGTTTGAGTCGGCAAATGGTCCGCGATCATGGATTCTTTCACCTGTGCTGGCGGAAGGCCCGCCCACAGTGATTCTGGCCGGGACAGGCGCGCTGATCGGCGGAATATGTCTGGTACTGACGTTCATCTGCTGGCGGCAGATGGGACGGTCCTGGAGGATTGGTATTGACCCGAAGGAAAAAACTGAGTTGGTGGTACGGGGCGCCTATTGTTATGTCCGGCATCCGATTTATGCGCTTTCCATGTTTCTGATGATCGGCACGGTCATGGCGCTGCCCACGCCCCTGATGATTCTGACCGCAATTATTCACATTTCCATGCTGCAAATTGAAGCGCGGCGTGAAGAAACCTATCTGATTCAACTACATGGCCAGCAGTATCAGCAATACCGGAGCAAGGTCGGCCGTTTTATTCCCAAAGTGTGGCCTTGATAATATACCCTGATCGTCATGCCAATGGAGCGCATGTCTGCTTTGGAGTTCCGGATTCGCTATGGTTGAAGACTCCCCGTATATCAAACCGGAAGACCGCCCGCCGGACGAGGGCGCGGCCACGGCTGGAGAACCGCCAGCCGACACACCGCCGCTGCGCCGGGTACCGCTGAATACATTTCAAATGTTTATGAAACAGTGGACGCGGCTGGGGCCTTATAACGCCGGACAGGCGATGCGCGTGCGCGGTTCACCGGATACGGTCCGGCTGGGCGCGGCGGCAATCCGCGTGCTGCGGAAAATCGGACTGGGGGTTCCTGAATTCAAGAGTGAACATGTCTGTTTTCATCCGGTCAAGTCTGTTGCAATCCAAATCGGGGGTCCGACACTGGAGGCAACCGCGGCGCATCAGTTCAATCTGCCGTTTGGCGATTCCGACCTCCCGCTGCGTTTTTTTATAATTCCAGGCGACCCGGCTAACGTACCTGACCCGGCCGAATCGCACTGGATTCTGGTAATTTATGATCACTGGCTGGCGGACAGCAGCGCCATGCGGCAGTTCATGCGCCTGCTGGCCGAATATTATCTGGACCGGAAATTCAGCAGACCGGATGATTCAATTGCGGACCTGCGATTGCCGGACGAAAATTTTCGCTGGCCCCCGACGGGAAAATTTTCGCCCGTTGGATGGTGCGGCAGCATTTCGACCGGACTTAAATACTATATTCAGCACCGGCGCGCATTTCGGTTGAATGTGAGCGATCCGCTGGACTTTTCAGTGGGATTGAAAATCCGGAAATTGCCCGCGGGCCTCATAGAACATTTGCGGCTCGCCGCCCGCCGACGGAAGGCCAGCGTCAATGACCTGTTTCTGGCGGCGATGGCGCAATGCATTGATGCGCTGATGCGGGCCAGTCACGCATCTACCATTGGCGGAATGCTCGGACCGCGGAATCGGATTGCAACAGACTTGACCGGA
>JAJZOA010000370.1 GCA_021852225.1 Planctomycetota bacterium | reverse complement strand
ATCAGGCGAGCGAGCGCCATGGCCGCGTTACACTGATAGTCGGAGAATTTTGGGTCGCCGATTTTGATCTGCGGGTCGGACGAATATTCCGGCCCAAACGCCGCCGCCATCGCCTGACCGAAGCGCAGGCGCAAAGTAACTTCTATCGGAATCACTGCGTTTCCTTATCTGGATTTAGCCCGGCTCTTCTTGGCTGCGGATATTTTTTTAGCCTTTGATTTCGCCGGCTTTTTTGCCGCCTTGGCTGCCGTCTTTTTCACAACGCGTTTAACGGCCCTGGCTTTGCTGACCGGCTTGCGCGCCGTTTTGGCTTTTCCCTTACCGGCCGAACGCACCGGCTTTAGCGATTTGGCGACCTTGGCGGCTTTGCCGCCACCGGCGGTCTTGCGGACCTTGGTCAGTGCGCCGCCTTTTTTCCGCACAGGCTTTGGTACCGCCTTCTTTGCGGCGTGGCCTGGCGTTTTGGCCTGCAGCGCCCGTTGCGGCTTCTTTTTTGGCGGCTTTCCGGACGCCTTTGAAACCAGGGCTTTCTTCGGACGATCCGCGCCAACATGCGCGGCACTCTCCTGAACTTCGATGACTTCAATCGCTTCCGCCCCGGCCACAAATGCCTCGGCAGCGGATTCCTCTTCAACAGTATCCGCGAAATCATTGGGCGGGGAAATTTCCTCAATGGCGGCGGAATCTGGCGAAACAGTCTGATCTGATTTTTCTTCCCAGAATTCGAAGGAATACGACAACTGTTCCTGAACATTGGCCAGCGCGCTGTCGGTCATGTCGGTCTGGGGCTGCATTTCAGCCGTTGGCAATTCAGGCTGATTGGGATCGCGCCATTGAATTTTCGGGCAATCGCCCCACAGCAGTTCAAGGTCGTAATACTGACGGCTGGCTTCGTCAAAAACGTGCAGCACCACATCCACAAAATCAACAAGTATCCATTTGGCGGATTCATAGCCGCTGGTGCGCCATGGCTTAAACCCGAGCGCTTCACCCGCGCGGCAAAGTTCATCCGCCACGGTGCGCATCTGGCGCGCGGACGTACCGGTACCGATTAAAAAGAATTTGGTTACTGGCGACCGCTGGCGTACATCCAGAAGCACCACGTTGCCGCAGCGCGTTTCGGCTGCGAGTCTGGCCAATGAAATTGCCGCGCTTAAGGCCGGGTCATGATTTGCTTCTTCCATGGTACGGTTCCACCTGTCAAAAATCCGGGCAGAACTGTCCGGGGGAATTCGGTGTCACCCACAGGCAACCTGCCATCGGCATACAGTTTCGCCGAAACCGCTCTCCGATGCCAGCACACGGGAAAAAAAATCGGACAGTATTTGTTGAAAATCGCGTTCGGTGCCTTTCGCCCGCCAACCCTGCGTCGGCCAGCCGCAGAATTCACCGCTCATTGGATCCGCCATTTATCGCCAGGCTTCGGGGACCCTTTGCAATCAAAATAGCGGCAGGCTTCGGCCTGTTAAAAAAATCCATAAACGCGGAAAACAGGATTTGGCATTGGCAATAAAATATTGTAAACTTCTTTTTCCGGGCTACTTTGGGCCGGTCGGCAAAGCCGATAAGCCCTGTATCCGGAGAATATTATCAGGCATTCCGGTGCGTTGCATTTGGCAATCGCTGGCCTGCCGTTGTCAAATGGCCCCACAGGATTGCCTGCTTGGTTAATCTTTTGGCTTGTAGCCGAATGGCAGCGACCACCCCGCAGCAAGATGCGGTTGGATCGGTACTTTAGTGAGCGCCGCCTTTTGTATTTTGGCGGTTGTCGCAATGATTGTAAACCCCGCACTGAGCGATATTTAGAGGATATTCATGACAGCAAAGCACGGTCGTACGCACCTGTTTACAAGCGAATCGGTTTCCATGGGCCACCCGGATAAGGTTGCGGATCAGATTTCCGATGCCGTTCTGGATTCACTGCTGGCAGTGGACCCGCACGCCCGTGTGGCCTGCGAAACACTGGTTACCACTGGTCTTGTGGTACTGGCCGGCGAAGTAACCGTGCACAACAGCAAAGCCATTGAAGCGTTGAACAATGCCGAAGACACGGCTCGCAAAACCATTGCGGAAATTGGTTATGACGACCCGCTTACCGGTTTTGACTATCGCAGTTGCGCAGTAATGCGTTCGCTCCACAGCCAGTCCGCGGATATTTCCCGCGGCGTAACTGAATCCGCCCAACATGAACAAGGTGCGGGGGACCAGGGCATTATGTTCGGATTTGCCTGTACGGAAACGGCATCCCTTATGCCACTTCCGATTTATTTAAGCCACCGACTGGTTGAAAAGCATGCCGAACTGCGGCAGAACAAATCCATCCGCTGGCTCCGACCAGACGCCAAAAGTCAGGTGACCGTGGAATATCGGGGCCGACGACCGGTAAAAATTCATACCGTCGTGTTTTCCACCCAGCATACCGAGGAAGCGGTTGACACCCGATCTGACAGCTTTGCCGATGCGGCTCGCATGGAAATTATTGAAAAAATCGTCAAGCCGGTCATCATGGCGGAATGCCCGGAATTGTGGAACGAAAAGACCATTTTCCACATTAATCCGACCGGAAAATTCCTTATAGGCGGTCCTCATGGCGACTCCGGCCTGACTGGCCGCAAGATTATTGTGGACACCTACGGCGGTCGGGGGTGTCATGGCGGCGGCGCATTTTCCGGCAAGGACCCGTCCAAGGTGGATCGTTCAGCCAGCTATATGGCCCGTTATGTCGCAAAAAATGTGGTCGCAGCCGGCCTGGCAACAGCGTGCGAAGTGCAGCTTGGCTATGCCATTGGCGTAGCCGAACCGGTCAGCGTTCTGGTGGATACCGAAGGCACCAGCGTGGTGGATGAAGATATCATCAGCGATCTGGTGCGAAAGGTATTCCCTCTGAAGCCACGGGGAATTATTGAGCATCTCAAATTGCTGCGGCCTATTTATCGCCAAACCGCCCGCCATGGTCACTTTGGACGCGAATTGCCTGATTTTACATGGGAAAAGACTGACAAAGCCGCCGAATTAGCAGATTTGGCCGGCGTTAAACCGAACGAACAGGCAGTCGGCGCGGCCACCTGATCCGGCATGTACCCAACGACAAATAAAAGCGCAATTGAAATCAATATGTTTTCTTTTGCCAATAGGGTGCGTGACACGTTACGCTGTTGAAATTTGCTGTATGGAATACAGATAATCCGCCATGGTAGGCAGGTCGCTATAATGTCCGGCATATTCCCGCCGGCGAAGCGTATTTGGAATTGATTTTCATGAATTGGCGGCACTTTTGATGTGGCTGATGAGGCACTGGCCAGCAGGCTGAAATTCGGCGACGGATTAGGAGTTTGCGGCAGCTTGTTGGTTGAGTGGGAAATAAAATCTCCGTGGAACCATTTAGACCAATTTTTGCATCGCGTTTTTCCTGACATTCCGTTGGGACGGCAGGCTAAAACACCTTGGGCGTCGGGCGTCTCCGCTTGAAAAGTGGCCGCCAGGGGCCGCGTTCACCGCCCAGGACGCTGGATATCGCATAACCGGAAGCCATTGATCATCACCACGAAACACAGGCACGCCGAAATAAACCAATCCACAGATTCCACAGATTCCACAGATTTCACAGATTATGTTTCCACGAGCAAATTGGCGGGAGTTCTATTTTTCTGTTCATAGATCGTCGTTTGTTGTAAAAGACCACAGCGGAGGTGGATAAACTGTCATACCAGTATACGCCACGAATATCCCGTCAGTAGGCACGGAATCGGCATCTAAATTCAGTGAAACACATGCCGCCGACCATACCACCTTGGGGGTCGGGCGTCTCGCCCGAAAGGAAGCCGCCAGGATGGCCCTCACCCTGCAATAAAGCCTTCAAATTTTGGCCGTCGGAGGTATAGAATATGTAAGTTAATAACTGGCCGGTTTTGCCCGCCCCTTCGTGGCCGGTTTTAACCCGCCCGCTGACAGTTTTCCGACCAGCTGTCAGCCGCCCGATTCCCCATTAATATGAATATCAGTCGATTCACAGTCGTCTGGGCCGCTATAGGCGTTGTCTATTGTTTTCAGTTTCGCCAATTGCCTTTATCACCGCAGGTGAAGGCTTCCATGGACGCGCTTCCTGATTTCATGCCAATCGCCTGAAGCGATATCGTATCTATAATATTTTCCTTTGTATTGAAATGTGTTTCCCAATACACGTTCGAATGGAACCCAAGTACCCTTCAGCAGCGTCATGGAATTGCCATTAGGGCCATTCTTGAGCAAGAATCGGCCTTTCAATCCTACGTCGATCCAGTCCGTGCCCGGGTGGCCGGTTAGGAGCGACACCAGGGGTGTGTGGAAATTATCATGATTCTGGTATGTGAACAAAAAAGTTGGGGTGCTCGGGCGGCCGCAACCAAGATCGATTTCATGCAAGCTGCCGGGAGCTTGACTACCAACAATTCGACAAAGTATAGAGTGCCGCCCGTGGCCGTACGGAATGTAGTATGTGCCTGGGGCCAGTTTGCCACGTGGTTCATACCCAATGCGATTAAGAAGTTCCAGCGAATTCAGATAACGAAGCTGCTCATATTTCCGGTTAGCAAGGAAAAAACCCGCACCAAGGGCCATCAACGCCACGATGACATTGATGATCACCGATTTTGCAAATTTTGTTTTATTTTCTGCCATGGCCAATCTCCTTTTTCTGGGTTGCTTCCGTTTGATGCCTTATCCGAGGATATTAATGGCGGATGGTCGAGAATGTTGTTGCATCAAATGGCGGTGGAAATTTCTTGATCAAATGCCTAGCGCAGGCGAGTGAACCGTCGTGGTATAAAACATACTACTCATGGAATTTTACCGTGTTGCATCGCATGTAGGATCGCTTTGTACTGCTGGGGCGTCAGCGGCTGATGATGACACAAATTGTTTAATCCTTGATATAGCGTGTCGTTTTTGAGGTGCTTTCCTAA
>JAJZOA010000337.1 GCA_021852225.1 Planctomycetota bacterium | reverse complement strand
ATGCCGAAATGCTCGTAAATTCCGCGCAGTGGTGAAACTCTGAAACTCGGTTGGCCACTGTAATTTCCCAGATGACAGGTATCCGCCATCGGTCCGATGACCGCGAGTTTTCTGATCTGAGATTTCTTCAGAGGCAACATTCCGTTGTCGTTTTTAAACAGCACAATCGACTGTCGCGCTATGTCACGGGCCAGTTCCCTGTGGGCCGGACTTTCCAGGCAGGAAATCGGGATGTTGCTGTACGGAATCTGATCCTGCGGGTCAAAGTTCCCCAGCAGAATGCGGCCGGTGATACTGCGGACCAGCGAATGGTCCAGTGTTTCCTCGCCAATCAGTTCCTTGTTCACCGCCTCCATCAGGTGTCCCGGCATGGTCCCGCCGCAGTTAATGTCGCAACCCGCGTTCACGGCCATGGCGGCCGCCTCCGCATCGGTGGCCACAAAATGGTGTGTCCGGTGAATATCCCCCACAGCATCGCAATCCGACACCACATAGCCGCGGAATCCCCAGCGTCCGCGCAGCAGGTCGGTCAGTAGAAACGGGTTGCCTGTGGTGGGAACGCCGTTCATCGAGTTATAGGAACTCATGACCGTGAAAACTTTACCCCGCGTGACGCAGGCATGAAAGCCGCGGGTGTAATATTCCCAGAAACTGCGTGGGTCCACGCTTTCAGATACTTCCTCGCGGTCTGAATCCGTATCATTCAGAATAAAATGCTTGGCACAGGCGATCGTCTTAAGATATTTATCGTTATCTCCCTGCATGCCATGGATTGTTTG
This sequence comes from Planctomycetota bacterium, assembly GCA_021852225.1. The sequence goes on along the minus strand of JAJZOA010000337.1, from coordinate 4,188 downwards.
CACCGCCATTTCAGCCACCAGGCACGGGTCTTCACTGTAATTTTCGCCAATGCGGCCCCAGCGGGGGTCGCGCGTGCCCATATTGACAGTGGGTGGCGAAAACATCGCCAGACCCTGGCCGTTCTTCTTGTGCCACGCCCACACTTCATCGCTGACCGCCGTGAAGACCCGCTTGACCAGCGCCCGGTTAAAGGAACAGCCCATCGCCAGCGGCAGGGGAAAACTGGTAATCGGGCCGCCATGAATCAGGCCGTGCAGCGCTTCACTGGCGTAATAATTAAACGCCGGCATGCCCAGTCGCGGAATCGCCGGTACTCCATTGCCGAATTGGCTGATCTTTTCCGCCAGCGTCATGCGGGATACCAGCGAAGCAGCTTTGCGGCGGGCGCTTTGGAAATTGGCCAAGGATATTCCGCCCGTGTCCAGCGCGGTGGATGACGCTTCGCCCGGAAAGTCAACGCCATCCGCGGTGCGGGTCCCGGCCGTCAGGTCGCCGGAGGTCTGGCAGCCCGCCACCGCTGCGGCTGATCCGGCCGCTGCGGCCAGAGCCAGAAAATCACGCCGATTAAGATTTAAACCACGTTCGGATTTTGAAACTTTGGGCATGAGAAATCGTCTCCTGAAATAGGCCTTTTTCTGGAACTGTCATGACATAGCCTGTCGGCCAGCCTGCGCGAATCTTAATTGTAACGAGGCGGACTTTCAAATATTGCCCGTCGCGGCCGGCAACTGCCGTCTAGCCGCTTTTAACGGTAAGGAAAAATATTGCTTCATATAATCGGGTGTGCGGGCTTAAAACGGGTCTCGTGGAGCGGCTTCGGTTGCGGTATGATTCCCGCTGCGGATAGTCCGCCGATGGCAGAAAAATTAAACGCGAGGATTCCCATGGCCGCAACCGTTGAAACAACCCGTGATCTGGCAATAGAACTCGCGTGGCTTCCGCATGGCCGCGGGTTGGACGTTCCCGCTTATCAGACACTGCTTTCCGCCGGTATGGACCTGCAGGCCGCGATCGGCGAACCGGTCGTGCTGGAGCCATTGGATCGCAAGGCGATACCCTGCGGCTTTGTTATGGCATTGCCCGCCGGCTACGAGGCACAGGTGCGAGCGCGTTCCGGGTTGGCGTTGAAGCATGGCATAGGCATGCCCAACAGTCCCGGCACGATAGATGCCGACTACCGGGGTGAATTAATGGTGATTCTGATTAACTTCAGCCGCCAGCCCTTTACTATCGCGCGCGGCATGCGTATTGCCCAGATGGTGATCGCCCCGGTGACACGGGCCTCCTGGACCGTGGTGGAGGACCCGGCTGATCTTTCAACAACCCGGCGCGGCACCGGCGGGTTCGGCAGCACGGGGCAATAAATGGCGCGCTTGGCGGGATGCGCCATGTGGCCTGCAGTTTTCAATTTCAGCCGCCGCGGTACAATTCTTTCATGCAATACCTGAAAAAAATCCGATGGCTGAAATTCCTGGCTCTTTCGGCGGTCGCCGCGGGGATCGCTTCGGCCCCGGCGGTCCTGCTGGCTCGCGCCGGCGGAGGCGAAGGTTTTGGTGGCGGCGGATTCGGCGGCGGCGGTGGGGGTGGCGGCAGTGGCAATGGCGGCTCCGCGTTTGTGCAGTTGATTATCTGGCTGCTGATTGTGCACCCGGCCATAGGCATTCCGGTTCTGATTGCCGCCTGCGTCATTTATTATTTCACACATACCACGGTCGCTGGCGCGGTGCGCAATTCAAGGCAAACCCGCGGGCTTGCTGCGCAGGATCAAAACGCCGAATCTGCTGGAGTGTTGGCGCTTCAACAAACCGATCCGGATTTTAAGCCAGAGCAGTTTTATCAGCGGGTCAGCGGCGCATTTATGAAAATTCAGGAAGCCTGGTGCGCCCAGAATGTTGCGGCAGTGCGCCCCTTTATTTCCGATGGTGTGCACGAACGCTTTCGTCTGCAGTTTCTGGAACAGCAGGCCGAAGGAACGCGCGACCGCATGTCCGGCATCGCGATAGAACAAATTCAACTGGTGCAGGTTTCTTCGGATAATCTGTTTGATACCGCGGTGGTTCGGATTGACGCGGCCGCGGTAGATCAAACCATTTCAAGTGTGGATGGTCGCGTGATTTCCGGTTCCGGCGAAAGCAGTGACTTCGCGGAATACTGGTCGTTTCTGCGGGCACGCGGAGCTAAAACACTCGACAAAAATGGCCTGCTTGAGGGCAATTGCCCGAATTGCGGCGCACCGGTCGAACTCAATGCCGGTGCCGAGTGCCAAAGCTGTCATGCCCAGCTCCGCAGCGGCCAATATGACTGGGTGCTGGTGGAAATTACCCAGGAATCTGAATGGCGCGCGGAATTTGATCGCGCCCTGCCAGGCGTGCCGGAGATTCAGCGCCAGGACCCGAACTTTACTTTGGCGGACCTTGAGGACCGCGTTTCCGTGATCTTCTGGCGGAAAGTGCGGGCGGACAGAATTGGAAAAATTGACCCATTGCGGAAAGTCGCAATTAATCATTTCTGCGATGGCTACAGCAAATTGCTAAATGCCCCCGCAGGCGAGCGCGCCTTCTGGGGTAATTGCGCAATCGGATCGGTTCAAACGCTCGGTATCATTGCCGCCTCCGAGGCCGCACCACCCGCACCCTCCACCGATCTGCCGCCACCCGCCGGCCCGGCCGCGCTTATGGATCAGGCCCTGGTGGAAATTCACTGGTCCGGCAAACGCTGGCAGATTTTGCACAACAACCCCCCGCGCGCTACCCAAGATGCCATTGTCGCGCACAACCTGATGGTGCTGGGCCGTAAAGCCGGATTAAAAACCGATGCCAAATCAGCCATTTCTTCCGCCCATTGCCCTAATTGTGGCGCGCCAGTGACCGATGATATTTCCGACGCCTGTTCGTATTGCCATGCCGTTCTGAACGATGGATCGCGGGGCTGGGTGCTGGTGAACATGCTGCCGATGTCCGGTGACGCGGCACGCGAATTAACCCTTCGTCTGGCGACCAGCAATCAGATATTGCCAGACATCATTCAGGCCCAGCAGGCCGCCGTGCAACCCGGGTTGCAGCAAATTGCGCCGCCTCCCCCCAGCGGTCTGCTGGCATGGATGATTGGCTCTGTGCTGGCCGATGGCCCGATAGACGCCGATGAACAGGCTATGCTTCAGGCGGTCGCGTCCCGCCAGAATGTGTCAGCGGAGCAACTCAACGTCATGCTTCACGCCGCGCGGGGAAATGCGCTGGATACGCACGAACCTGTATCCGTCGCGCAGGCCCAGGAATGGCTTGGAACCATGATTTCCGCCGCGCTGGGTTCAGGACGCCTGACGCCGCACGAAATTGAATTCTTCGGCCGGGTCGGGCAGAAATATGGCATGGGAGATTACGATGTGAAAATGCTGATCAAACGGGAACAGCAGTTGTTGTATTCCAACGCCGTGGATGCCTTGCGCCAGCGGCGAACCGCAGCCGCCAGCGGACAGTTGTAAATCAAATTCCAATTGTCCGCGGATGCCGCCGAATTGCGGCGATCGGTCAAGCCAGCCAGTCGACTATTTCTGATGCGTAATAGGTGATAATGAAACTGGCACCTGCTCGTCTGATGGCGTGCATGGTTTCCAGGACACATTGTTTTTCATCAATCCAGCCAGCGGACGCCGCCGCTTTGAACATCGCATATTCACCGCTGACCTGATACGCCGCACAAGGCACATCCACCACATTTGCAACGGCGTGAAGAATGTCCAGATACGGCATTGCCGGCTTGACCATAATAATGTCCGCACCCTCGCTTACATCCAGTCGGGCCTCGCGCACCGCCTCGCGGGCGCTGCGGCGGAAATCCATCTGATACCCACGGCGGTCGCCAAACTGCGGCGGAGATTCCGCCGCCTCGCGAAACGGGCCGTAAAAGCTGCTGGCGTATTTAACCGCGTAACTGAGCAGCGACTTATCCATAAATCCCGCGCCATCCAGCGCGGCGCGTACGGTGCCGATGCAGTGGTCCATCATGCCTGACGGCGCGATGATATCCGCTCCCGCCTGGGCATGCAGGATCGCCTGCTGCGCCAGGTTCTCATTGGTGGCATCATTTGCCACGGTGGGATTCCGTGTACTGGCGCGGGCCGTGGCGGTCTTTCGCCGCCGGCTCTGGGCGCTGCGCTTGGGTTCCGGATGGTTTTCCAGCGCATGGCT
>JAJZOA010000241.1 GCA_021852225.1 Planctomycetota bacterium | reverse complement strand
TTCCATAAATCGGTTTCCTTAAACGGCACGGGTGTGAATTTGGGATAGGCGCAAATCGTGCCTACCTGCACAAATTTTTTCACCGCGTTGACGCGCGCCGCCTCCATCAGGTGCAATCCCATGGCCATATTGGCGTAAAAATATCGCCCGGGATTTTCCCGGTTGGCTCCAATACCCCCCACCTGTGCCGCGAGATGTAAAATAACCTCCGGCTTCATGCGCGCCACCATGGTTTCCGTGGCCTCCTGACGGGTGAGATCGCAATCTTTGCTGCGCAAGACATGTATATCGCTCAAGGCAACGCCGCTGGTGGTAAGTTTGCGGACAATACACCGCCCCAGAAAGCCCGCTCCACCGGTGATTAAATATCGCATCAAGCGTTCTCCGCAAAAATCGCTTCGCCGTTGGCACCGGCGTGATTTGTCCACGCCGGGCGAAGCGCGGTTGATTCTACCCTCTTTACGGGCTATTGGACAATGAAATGTGCGCGCCGCTGCCCGGCGGGTGTGTGCGACTTTACGCCGGTAGTTTTTCCGACGCAAAAGCAAGCCGCCCGCCGGTGAAAACGCTCGGCGACAAGGACCAATAGTGCGCCCATTTCAAAATCCATGCTACATTATTATCGTTATCAGGCAGGATGCAGGAACGTGACTTTGGATCGCTTACAATTTGCCCGCCACATTGATCACACGCTTTTGACGCCCCAGGCCGGCGAAAAGGACCTGCGCGCCATAACCGCGGAGGCTTTGCAATACCGCTTTGCCGCGGTGTGCGTTAATTCGTGCTGGATCCGTCTGGTGCGCACGATGCTTGATGACGCGGCGGCAAGTTCCCAGGAACATACCACTTCCCGCGTGGCCGCGTGCGCGGTGGTGGGATTCCCGTTTGGCACGCAATGTGGTGCGACCAAAGCGTTTGAGGCCGCCGAGTGTGCGAGAGCCGGGGCGGATGAAATTGATATGGTGATCTTTATTCCGTCACTTGTGGCGGGAAATCTGGATGCGGCGCGGCGGGATGTTCAATCCGTTGCGGGGGCGGCTAAAACCGTAGCACCACATGTAATTATTAAAGTCATTCTGGAAACCGCGGTTCTTGAAGAATCTCAGATTGCCATGGGCTGTCAGGCGGCACGCGAAGGGGGTGCGCATTTTGTTAAAACCAGCACCGGTTTTCATCCCGCCGGCGGAGCGAGCGTTCAGACGGTGCGGTGGCTGAAACAATATTCCGGTGGCTTGCGCGTTAAGGCTTCAGGCGGAATTCGTGATCTGGCCACAGCACAGATGATGCTGGCCGCCGGGGCGGATCGGATTGGTTGCTCCGCCAGTGTCGCAATATTAAATCAGTTACCGCTGTAATCGCAAAGGAGTTCAATGATGAAAGTTTTCGTAACAGGCGTGGCGGGATTTATTGCGTCGCGCCTGGCGGTGCGGCTGCTGGCGCGCGGTAACAGCGTGGTGGGCCTGGACAATTTAAGTGATTACTACCCGGTGGAACATAAACGCCGGAATCTGGCGGATTTAACCGCGCAAGCCAACTTTTCCTTTGTGGAAGGGGATCTGCGTGATGCGGATTTACTGCTTACATTGTGCCGGGATCACAACCCGCAAGCCATTGCCCATATTGGAGCCATGGCTTCGGTGCGCTATAGCGTGGCCAACCCGCTGATTTACGCCGCTGTGAATGTGCAGGGAACACTGAATCTGCTGGATGCGGCCCGGCAGATTGGCAGGCCGCACTGCCTGCTGGCCTCCACCGGATCGGTTTATGGTCAATCCACGCCGGTGCCTTTTCCGGAAACGGCCGCGGCGGATCGTCCCCTGGCCCCCTACCCGGCTAGCAAAAGAGCCATGGAGCTGTTCGCTCATAGCCACCACCATGTATGGAACCTTCCGGTGACCATTCTCCGCTTTTTTAATGTGTATGGTCCGCACGGTCGTCCTGATATGATGCCATGGCATTGGTCCCGGCAAATAACCGCCGGTGAGGAACTGACCCTGTTTGCGGGTGGCCACCTCAAACGAGATTGGACGTACATTGATGATATCCTCGATGGGTTTATCGCGGCCCTGGATTCGCCGCGGGGATATCGTGTTTACAATCTTGGTTGCGGGCACCCGGTTGAAAATCTTGATTTTGTGAAAACATTGGAGGAAATTCTGGGGAAAAAAGCGAGGATTCGCGATGTTCCGGCCCCCGTTTCTGAACCTCCCATTACCTATGCGGATATAACCAAGGCTGGCCTTGAGTTGGGCTATAAGCCCAAGGTGCAGGTACGAGAGGGTCTGGACCGGTTCATCCAATGGATGCGCAGCTCCGGCTTGCTGTGACACTTGGCCCATGAAAACGAAACCGAATCGTCACCTGATATCAGCCAGAATATGATTTCGCCCCGCCCAAGGTGATTACGGAATGCTTTACGGAATGACCATGGCAACCTAAAGTATTGCCTGCTTATTAAGCCTCCTTTGAAAAGAGGCACTGAATATCAGGCAATCAGGAGTCCGATGTGTCAACGGTAAAAACCGCCGACGTAAAAACCCGGCAGGATGTAACAACTTTATCCAATGGCTTGACGTTATTGGTGGAGTCCATGCGGGGGGTGCGTTCCGCGGCTTTGACCCTGCTTACGCCGATGGGAGCCGCGTCCGATCCGGCGGCGGCTTTGGGTAGTGCCAATGTTCTGGCGGATTGGATAACCCGCGGTGCCGGGGAAAGAGATAATCGGGCGATCACCGATTATCTGGATTCACTGGGCGTGCAGCGGTCAACCAGCGCTGAAACGATTTTTATGCGGTTCAGCGCCTCCATGCTGGCGGACAAACTTCCGCAGGTATTGCCGGTGTATGGCGATATGTTGTTGCGCCCCATGCTGCCGGAGGCCGGCTTTGGTCCCGCGCGTGATCTGGCTTTGCAGCAATTGGATGCCATTGAAGATGAACCGGCGCAAAAGTTGAATCTGCTGATAAAAGCCCGTCATTTTCCGGAACCCTTTGGCCGGCCCGTTGTCGGTAAAAAAGAACATCTGAAAAATTTGACACCCGCTGGTCTGCGAAAAGATTTCCAAAGCCGCTCCACAGCGCGTGGGTCGATTCTGGCGGTGGCCGGGGCGGTGGAATTTGCCGCCGTGCGGGATATGGTCGAAAAGCATTTTGGCACCTGGCGGGATCAGGAGCCGGTGCGGCAGCCCACACAGGCGGCCGCGGGTGGGGCGTGGCACGAACAGCAGGCCAGTAATCAGGTGCAGATCGGCTTGGCGTATGATGCCGTTGCGGAGTCTGATCCGGAAAGCATCATATTACAACTGGCGATGAATATTTTAAGCGGCGGCATGGGTGCTCGGCTGTTTTCGGAAATCCGTGAAAAACAGGGCTTGTGCTATGCCGTCAGTGCGGGATATATGAGCCTCAAACATGTCGGCGCGGTTCTTGGCTACGCCGGAACAGTGCCGGAGCGGGCCCAGAAAACGCTGGATTCATTTCTGCACGAGCTGCAACGCTTCAGCTTTGGTGCCCAGCAGGATGAACTCGAGCGCGCACAGGTAGGCATGAAGGCCCGGGTAATTATGAATGGTGAAAGTTCCGCCGCCCGGGCCGGGGCGATTGCCCATGACTTTTATCATTATGGTCGGCCCCGCACGCTCGATGAATTGCGGGCCAGAATTGAAAGCGTTGATCTCAAAGGGCTTAACGCCTTTCTGGATTCACATCGACCCGGCAAGTTGACGGTGGTGACCATTGGGCCGGCCCCGCTGACGGTCCCGGTGGATATGATTGGTTAAGTAACAATGGAGGCCGGACCGACAAGACGCTTTGTCGCGTTGCCCGCCCGGTCGCATAATCCCGGAGAGGTTTTACATGGTGACGTTCAAACACACGCAGTTAACAAACGGCATGGATATCGTAGCCGAAATGAATCCCGAAGCGCAGAGCGTGGCCATCGGATTTATGGTGAAAACCGGAGCGCGTGATGAATCCGGAGAGGTTTTCGGCGTATCGCATTTTCTCGAACACATGATGTTCAAGGGTACCGCCCGTCGCTCCAGCGCGGATGTGAACCGTGAATTTGACGCCATGGGCGCGCGTAACAATGCGTTTACCAGCAATGAAGTGACCTGCTACTGGGCCCATATTCTTCCCGAATTTTTACCGGCCGCTCTGGATCTGCTGGCGGATATGATGCGCCCGGCCCTGCGCGGTGAAGACTTTAACATGGAAAAGAAAGTCATACTTGAGGAAATTGCGTTATATCTGGATCGCCCCGGACATGTGCTTTATGAGGCGGTCATGGAAGATCATTTCCGCCATCATCCGCTGGCGCATTCCGTGCTGGGTACCAAACAATCCATTACCGCCTTAACCCGCGATCAGATGCAAACGTATTTTGACGCCCGATATGGTCCCGGCAATATGGTGCTGGCGGTGGCCGGCAAGATGGATTTTGATGAATTGGTGCGATTGTCGGAGCAAAAATGTGGCGGATGGAAACATCTGGATGTGCAACGACAATACCCGAAGGCGGAATTTAAGGGCGGTTTGCGCCATATTGTTGATTCCAAGCTCAAACGCCATTACGTGGCCATGATCTGCCCCGGTCCTTCCGCGCAACATGATGGGCGCTATGCCGCGCAAGTGCTCGCGGACGTGATTGGCGATCATGACGGTTCACGGTTTTATTGGGCACTCGTGGAGCCGGGATTGGCGGACGAGGCGGATTTTTCCTTTTATCCACATGACGGTACGGGCAGTTTTTTCGCCTATGCGTCTTGTGATCCGGCACGCGCGCCGCAGGTAGCGGAAATTCTGGGTGGTGAACTGCAAAAAATCGCCCAACATGGCCTGACCGATCAGGAAATTTCCCGCAGCAAAAATAAAATTGCCACCGCCGCGGTATTACAAGGTGAATTGCCGCTGGGCCGCATGCGTAATATCTGTTCGCGTTGGATATACAATCAGGAATACAAAACCCTGGAAGAAGATTTACAACTGCTGGAAGGCGTTAACGGGGGGGGCAATTA